>NZ_VFWS01000035.1:0-43943 GCF_006443065.1 Mesorhizobium sp. B1-1-5
TGCTTTCACTGTGCGGCGCTCAATGCCAATGGCCGGAATATAGGTCAAGCGCCACGCATGCGCCAGCTTGCGGCCAAGACGAGTTCACCGGCAAAAATCAAAGCCCGGAGGCCGGTGTTTCAAATTCTAAATGAAATCCTAACCGGGCGTTCACGATCCTTACCTAGTCATTAGGGTTCGCTTAGGCAATTTTTAAAGCTGTGACGGTACTGTGGCGGGGATTGGGTCTTTGAGTTTTTAGTAGAGAGTACGATGACCGATCTGGTTAGACCTAGAGTCAAGTATGTTATTGGGCCCGACGGCAGCCCTCTTACGATCGCCGATCTGCCGCCGACAAACACGCGGCGCTGGGTTATCCGGCGCAAGGCGGAAGTGGTCGCCGCTGTGCGCGGCGGCCTGCTCAGCCTTGAGGAAGCCTGCCAGCGCTACAAGCTCACCACCGAAGAATTTCTCTCCTGGCAGGCATCGATCGACGAATACGGCCTTGCCGGGCTGCGCACCACGCGAATCCAGCAATACCGGCATTAAGCTGCCGGCCGAAACGAGCAAGGGCGCGGGACTCCGCGCCCTTCGCTTTTGAAGCGGCCTTTCATTCAAACAGTCAGCACGACCTTTCCGATGGGTCGGGTCGCAAGGAAGGCATGGGCGGCCGCCGCCTGGTCGAGCGGGAAAGCTTTGGCCACATGCGGCATCAGCTTTTTGGCATCGACCAGCCTGGCGAGTTCGGCAAGGCCCTCGCGATCTGGCACTACAGACATGCGTTCAATGCGGATGTTCCGCTCCTTGGCCTTCGCCCTGGTGGCGTCGTGTACGTCGAGCAGCGACACCAGAACGCCGCCGTCACGCAGCACTTCCAGCGACTTATCTGCGTGGTCGCCGCCGATCGGGTCCAGCACCAGATCGACATTGCCGACCTTCCCGGTGAAATCGTCCCTGGTGTAGTCGATCACCTCGTCGGCGCCGATCGAGCGGACATAGTCGGTTTTGTCCGGACTGGCGGTCGATGCCACCCAGGCGCCGCGCGCCTTAGCGATCTGCACCGCCAGATGGCCGACGCCGCCGGCGCCGGCGTGAACCAGCACGCGTTGTGCTGCCTGCAGGCAACCATGGCGGACGAGGCCTTGCCAGGCCGTCAGCCCGGCCAGCGGCAATGCAGCCGCATGGGCATGGTCGATGGCGGCAGGTTTCGCGACGATCTCGTCCACCGGCGCCGCGGCGAGCTCGGCATAGGCGCCGGCCTGTTTGGGGAAGCGCGGCATGCCGAACACCTCGTCGCCGAGTTTAAAGGCGGTCACGCCGTCTCCGAGCGCCGCGACGGTCCCGGAAATGTCCCAGCCAAGGATGAAAGGCGGTTCGCCGAGCAGCGGATAGAACCCGCCGCGCACGGCGCCGTCGACCGGGTTGAGGCCCGCCGCCTTGACGCGGACGAGCACTTCACCGGGCCCGGGCTCGGGGTCGGGCTGCTCGGCCACGAAAAGGACCTCGGGTCCGCCGACGGAAGTCTGGATAACGGCACGCATGAACGCCTCCTGTTCGAGTGGATGTGCCCGCTATCATTTGGATAGTAATATTCAATTGTCGAGTATGTACCTTTTGTATATATAGGCACCTTATGGATAGCGAAGACAGATCCCCATGCGGCTACGACGCGTTCCGGCGCACCTGTCCGTCGCATACGGTGCTCGAGATGCTAGCCAGCAAATGGGTCTATCTCACCGTCTGCGCGCTGCGGCGCGGCCGGCTGCGCAATGGCGAGCTGGCGCGCAAGCTGGAGGGCATCACGCCCAAAATGCTGGCTCAGACGCTGCGCGTGCTGGAGCGCGACGGTCTCGTGCGGCGCGAGGTGTTCGCGGTAATCCCGCCGCGCGTGGAGTATGAACTGACGGAGCTTGGCTGGAATCTCGCGGGATTGCTCAGCCAGATCCGCTCCTGGGCGGAAGAGCATGCATCCGAAATCAAGGATGCCCGAACCCGGGCGTCGGCCGATCACGGCGAGAAGGCCGCTATGCCGTGAAGACGGCGAAGCCGATTTCTGCCGATTGCCGGTTCTGAAGATGCCGGCAGGTCTCCGGCATGACTGCGACTATGCCCGGCGATCAGCCGATCATGGCGCTGCGGCCGCCCGTTTCGGCCTCGCGGATCTTGGTATCGCGCGATTCCAGCATCTCCGCCTTGGACAGCTCCGCTTCAGCTTCGCCGAGTAATGATTCGGCAGTGCTTCGCTGCTGGGCGAGGTCGCTTTGTGAATTCCTGAGGTTGTCGCGGCGCAAGCGAGCCGCCTTGGCGAAGGTCGGATAGGCGAAATGGTTGATGTCGGTGATGCCGGCTTTTTTCTCTTCGGCGATGATCTGCGCTTCCAGCTCGACGGCCATGCGCTCGAACTCGGCGATCATCATGTCCAGCTGCAAGAGCTGCCGCCGCTTCTCATTCACCTGAAACTGCTTCAGTCGAACGAGGTTTTCACGTGACTTCATGACTCGATACTCCGCAAACGCACACCTGCAATACCGTCCAGTCCGCCCGGAAAGACCTAAGCGCCGCCCGTTTCCCCCGGCTTTCCCCGGGCTATGGGAAACAAAGCCCTAAAGATTTTCGCCGGCGGTAACCATTCGTTTACGGGCATTGTTAATCATACGGGCGAGGACTTAAGGCCGGGTAAAAATTCCGGCTGCGGCGGGAAGCCCGGGCCAGCGAGTCCTTGGAGTCACTTAGGCTGACTTTTTAATGTGGTGCATTAGCGGTTTTGGTCTGTGATTCATTATTAGATTCAAGTGGGTGTAGAAAGGGGTTAAAAAATCTAGTATCGTGGATGGCACGAAATTAGGATTTGTTAACCAGTCGGTGGCAC
Source organism: Mesorhizobium sp. B1-1-5 (assembly GCF_006443065.1). Taxonomy (NCBI): domain Bacteria; kingdom Pseudomonadati; phylum Pseudomonadota; class Alphaproteobacteria; order Hyphomicrobiales; family Phyllobacteriaceae; genus Mesorhizobium; species Mesorhizobium sp. B1-1-5. The sequence continues at coordinate 2,849 of NZ_VFWS01000035.1, forward strand.
CTTCTGTTCAGGCAATCACTGCTCCGGGTCCCGGTCCGGCAGCAGAAAAGGGGAATGAAATGCGTGTTCTGCTGATTGAAGATGACAGTGCAACCGCACAGAGCATCGAACTGATGCTGAAATCGGAGAGCTTCAACGTCTATACGACCGATCTCGGCGAAGAAGGTGTCGATCTCGGCAAGCTCTACGACTACGACATCATCCTTCTGGACCTCAATCTCCCCGATATGTCGGGCTATGAAGTCCTGCGCACGTTGCGCCTTTCCAAGGTCAAGACGCCGATCCTGATCCTCTCCGGCATGGCCGGCATCGAGGACAAGGTGCGCGGCCTGGGCTTCGGCGCCGACGACTATATGACCAAGCCCTTCCATAAGGACGAGCTGGTGGCGCGCATCCATGCGATCGTGCGCCGCTCCAAGGGCCATGCCCAGTCGGTCATCACCACCGGCGACCTTGTGGTCAATCTCGACGCCAAGACGGTCGAGGTCGGCGGTCAGCGCGTGCACCTGACCGGCAAGGAATATCAGATGCTGGAGCTGCTCTCGCTGCGCAAGGGCACGACGCTCACCAAGGAAATGTTCCTCAATCATCTCTATGGCGGCATGGACGAGCCGGAGCTGAAGATCATCGACGTCTTCATCTGCAAGCTGCGCAAGAAACTCGACGCGGCGTCCGGCGGTCAGAACTACATCGAAACGGTGTGGGGCCGCGGCTATGTGCTGCGCGAGCCGGAAGATATTCGCGTCAGCGCATAAGCGATCCCGGCGATTCGAACGAAAAAAACCCGGCTCAGGCCGGGTTTTTGCTTGAGCGCATAAGCGATCCAGGTGATTCGAACGAAAAACCCGGCTCAGGCCGGGTTTTTGCTTGAAAACGGTTCCGGCGAATCAGGCGGCTATCTTCAGGACGCGAAAGCTTTCGAGCAGTTGCGCACGGTTGAAGGGCTTCAGCAGATAGCCTTGGGCGCCGGCGCGCTTGGCGCGCATGATCGCCGCGACGTCGACCTCGACCAGCGAGACCAGGATCTGCGGCTTGATGGGCGCTTCGATAGCACGGATGCGGCGAATAAGGTCCACGGCCGGGACGTCGGCAAGACCACCGTCGATGACGATGACATCGGGCATGTCGCCGGCGCAAATGTCGGTAGCCTCGATTCCGGTCGAGGCCTCGACGACAATCATGTCCGAGCCGCCAAGAATGCGTTTTGCGACCTTCCTGATGACGCTCGAATCATCGACGAACAGGCAGCGCTTCATGTCCGGGTCCTCTTTGCCATCTGCCGAACCGCAATCTCCGGGTGACCGCAAAGCACCATAGGCCAATCTGGTAAAGAAGCCGAAAAGCCGTTAGGTAAAGTTTTTCCAAACACGGTATCGCGCGGCCTTGGCCCCGCAGCGCGATTACATGGACCGCGGCTGGCATTGCTCAATCGGCGCCGCCAGCAAAAATATCAGCAATAAAAGATACTTCGGTTTTTCTTAGGCAGCCGTCAGCACGATCTCCTCGGCGGTCGCGTGGATCGAGATCGTCATATTGGCCTCGCGCGCCAGAAGCAGCGTATAATAGGGCTGGACCGAATGGGCGTCGATCGGCTCCTCCGGCTTGTGGCCGGAATGCAGTTCGAGGAATTTCGGCGGCACGCGCAGCATCGGGCCACTGGCCGACAGCGAAAAACGCGGCTCGGTTTCGAGACTTTCCAGCGTGACCACAAGCTTGCCGCCGCGCGGTATGGCCGCGTTGGCGACGAGAATGAGGTTGAGCAGCAGCTTGACCTTATTCTTAGGAAGCAGCGCACGGGGGCCGTTCCACAGCAGTTCCGGCTTTTCGTTCTTCAAGAAGGCTATGGCCACGGCCTCGGCATCGCCCGTGTCGATCATCATGCCGGCGGAACCCGCGGCGCCGAAGGCGATGCGGGCAAACTGCAATCGCGCCGAGGCGTTCTTGGCGCTCTGGCGAATGAGCTTCATGGCGTCTTCGTCGGCGCCGCCTTCGTCGAGCAGCTCGAGGCCGTTGTTGATTGCGCCGACCGGCGAAATGATGTCGTGGCAGACACGGCTGCAAAGCAGCGCCGCGAGATCTGGCGCGGAAAGGGTGAAAAGCTCGGCCATCGGCGAAATCCCTGCTTAAGTCATTTGTTCATGGCCGAGCGACCGTCTTCGCGCCTGCCCCCACGAATCACGCTCTTTTCCAAGGCTTTCTGAATACACAGGGCCCGAGCGCGCATCAACAAATCCAAAATCATCGACGGCGAAAATGGTGTGTTCGCGGGAGGAAACCCGCCGCAGCGGCAAAAGCCCAGCCTTCGAACCGCCATCTTCGTGTGGGAGCTTAATGGTTGAAAAAGGATTACGGCATAATTTGCCAGTGATAGCCACCCCGAACGGCCGGCAAGAGCCGCAGGGGTGCGAGGCGTCGGCGAAAGTGCTCCCTGACGGAGATTGGAAGCATGTTTTCCCGATACTACGACCGGACGTTCGTCCGCGTCCTCACCATGACCATCACACTCCTGGCAGCTTTGGTCCTTTCGACCTCGGCATCGCGGGCTCAGCAGTACACCGCTCAGGAAATCGTCGACTCCGGTCATAAATTCTTCGGCGAGACATCCGGCGGCCTGGCCACCGTCGTCGAGAAGATCTTCGCCTCCTACGGCCTGCCCAATGGCTACCTGCTCGGCGAGGAAGGATCCGGCGCCCTGATCGGCGGCCTGACCTATGGCGAAGGGACGCTCTACACCAAGAACGCCGGCGACCATAAGGTGTTCTGGCAAGGCCCTTCGCTCGGCTGGGATTTCGGCGGCGAGGGGTCCCGGGTGATGATGCTGGTCTATAACCTCGACGACATCAGCAGCCTTTATAACCGCTTCGGCGGCGTTGCCGGCTCAGCCTATGTCATCGCCGGCGTTGGCTTCAACGTGCTGCAGAGCAACCGGGTGCTGCTCGTGCCGATCCGCACCGGCGTCGGCGCTCGTCTGGGAGTCAATCTCGGCTATCTGAAGCTCACCGAAAGGCCGACCTGGAACCCGTTCTGATCGGATTGCGCTCGCTACGATCGCTCGGACAGTGCTAATCGCGCCGCGGCAAGCTCTTGCCGCGGCGTTGAATTTCCGCCATGCCAAGCTGGCACAATCCAGCGATTGCCGCGCCGTAAAGTGGATAGCACGCCTTGGTCCAGTCGGTTCTGTTCTTCGTACTCGGTTTCCTTTGCGCCGTTTTTCTGGCGTCGCTGGTCGCGCCGGCGGTCTGGCGGCGAGCCGTTGTCCTGACGCGCAGGCGCCTCGAGGCTTCGCTGCCGCTGACGCCGGCCGAAATCCAGGCAGACAAGGACCGGGTGCGGGCGGAATATGCCATGACGACGCGCCGGCTGGAGATAACCGTCAAGAACCTTCAGGAAAAGGTCGCTGAGCAGCTGGTGGAGATCGGCCGCGCGAACGAGGCTTTGAAGGAGCTCGCGGTCGAGAAAAAGGACAAGAACCAGGCGCTTTCCGATCTGCAGGCCAAGACTGCGGAGCTCAGGCAGCGCGAGGAGGAGTTGCACCGCCTGGCGGAGAAGCACGCGCAGACGGAGCGGGCGTTGGGGAAGCGCGCGCTGGAGTTGCAGAAGCTCGAGCAGATGTATGACGACGCCAGCTTCTCGTCCTCGAACCGGCAGATCGAGCTGGTTGCCCGCGAATCGGAGCTGGAAAAGCTGGCCAGTGACATCGCGTTGCTCAAAGGCCAGCGCAGGGAGGCGGACCGACGCAATCAGGAGGTCGCGTCGGAAAGCAAGGCCGCACGCGAAGCGCTGAAGGCGGAGAAGAAGAAAACGGCCGAGCTGGACAAGAAGGTCGAGCGGCTGCTCGCGACGCTTGCCGACCGCGAGGAAAAGCTCGACCGCCGCGAGAAGGATCTCGCCCGAATGCGCGAACGTTCGAAGGAGAGCGCTGCAACCGGCGTTGCGCGGCCGGCTGCCGGAACGGATGCGAAAGGCGACGATGTCGACAAGGCAATCGCCAGGCTCGATGGCGATCGGGAACGGCTGGAGGCGAGGCTGACGGCGCTGGCGCGCGAGAACAAGCGGCTGAAGGCCGATCTTGCCGCCGCGTCGGGCGCGGCAATGCCCGAATCGGCGGGCGACGCACGCTCCGGCGCCGGTCTCCGCCAACAAATGAACGAACTGGCAGCCGAGGTGGTCAATCTGACGATGAAGCTCGACGGGCCGGACTCGCCTATCGCGAAGGCCTTGGCGGGCGAGGGGCAGCAAAATGGGCGCGGCGTCAGCCTTGCCGATCGTGTCAGGGCTTTGCAGAAGGCCGGTTCGTCCAACTGAACAAGAGGTGTTCCCGCTATCCGGCCGGCGGATCAGCGGCCCTTGAAAAGTGATGCAGCGCGATGGCCGACGCGGCGGCGACGTTCAGGCTGTCGAAATCTTCCGCCATGCCGATCCGCACCGTGTGCAACCGGGCAAGCAGGTCTTGCGGCAGGCCTTCGCCTTCGGTGCCGAGATAGAGCGCCAGCCTGGCCGAATGTGGCGCGGCCCGGATGTCGGTGGTGCCGCTCGGCGATAGTGCGAACTGGGCGAAGCCAAGCCGATCGAGTGTCGCGGTGAACGTTCCGGTGTCGCCGAAGGACGCGAAGGGAACCTTCAGCGCCGCACCGACCGAAACACGGATTGCCTTGCGGTAGAGCGGATCGCAGCACGTCTGGTCGAGCAGCACCGCGTCGGCGCCGAAGGCCGCCGCATTGCGGAAGATCGCGCCCATATTATCGTGATTGGATATGCCGACCAGGACGACGGCCAAGGCACGCCGGGGCAAGGTTTCCATCAGAATCTCGGCGGGTGCCGGATCGCCACGCAAGCCGATCGCCAGGATGCCGCGGTGCATGTGGAAGCCGGCGATCTGGTCCATGACCTCGCCGGCGGCGACATGGACCGGAAAACCCGGGGGCGCCTTGCGCAAGATGTCCTGCACGCCAGCCAGCCTGTTTTCGAGGATGAGGGCAGACTCGGCGGCGAAGCGTCCGCTCGACAGAAGAAGGTCCAGCACGACCTTGCCTTCGGCGACGAAGCGACCATGCCGGCCGACGAGGTCGCGCTCGCGAATGTCGAGATAGGCGGCGACGCGCGGGTCCCGAGGATCGTCGATGGGGATGAGGTTCATCCAAATCTCGCCGGCAAAATTGCCAGCGAGATAAGGGGCTTTGGATGGCGCGGGTCAAGCCCCGGCGCGGCGCAACCGATAAGCCATCTGTGAAAGGTCGCCGTCGCCGAAAATGCCTTCCAGCATGCGCAGCAATTCGCGCACCGCCTCCGATTTGCAGGAATAGTAAATCATCTGGCGGTCGCGCCGGGTCTCGACGAGATCGAGCGCCCTCAGCTTGGCGAGATGCTGCGACAGCGCGGACTGGCTGAGTTGCACCTTCTCGGCGATGGCGCCGACCGACATTTCATCGTCGATCAGGTGAGCCATGATCAACAAGCGCTTTTCGTTGCCCATGAGCGTGAGAAAGGCGGCCGCCGATTCCGCATTGGCGATTAGCTTATTTGAGATCATAGATCCCCCAAGGGTCCTGGCTCATCCAGACGCCAGGGGGCAATGGCGCCTGATTCCACGATGTTCAGATGTCGATAGGCGCTGCTGAATCAGCGCCACTACAAAGGTAGATCATTTCATCTAAATCTCAAGCGTTGCTTTTGCCGGCGCGCGATCAACTATCGCTCTTGCTCGGCCGCACGTCCCGCCCTGGCCATCTCGACAAGCACCGAACGCAATTCGCGCGCGCTTTGCAAAGGCCGGGGAAAGAAAATCCTGCAGGTCGCATCGGGGACGGCGAGATCCATGCCATCGGGGTCGAAACCGGTGACGATCCAGCCGTCGCCTTCGGCGCGGCCGAAATGACGGGCGTAAAGAGCAAGCGCGTCGCGATGATCGATATTCATGTGATCGAGTGCCGGCCTGCTCGCTGCCGGCGAACTCCTCGATAAGGGCGGGATCGGTGATGAAATCGTCACGGTCGAGAAGAAAGGCCTTGCCGAAGCCGCCATTCAGGCTGGCGCGCTCGGGCTCGAGCCGGAAGAACGAGAAGTCGCCGAGCCCGACATAGAGCTTCGCCTTCGGATTGCGGTTGAGATAGCGGCGTTCGGCTCGGATCTGATCGGCAGATCCCCGATCCAGCCGCAAGGCCCGGCATGCCAGGCTGATGCGCGGATGCGCCAGCGGATCGCCCTTGCCGGGCTCGCCAAGCAGCAGCGAACAGCGCGGATCGGCGAGCAACGCACCGGTGTGGGCGGACAGCAGCGAGATCAGGATCAGCGGTGCGCCGTCGATGTCGGTGGCGACGCCAACCCTGCTTGCCAGCGGCGCGCCGGTGCCAGGCTCGATCGCCGCGAGCGCGCCGAAACGTGCCGCGCGGATCAGGGTTTTCGCCAGCCTGATCGCCTCGGCGTCGGTCTCGCGGATGACGTCCTTCTTCGGTTCGGTCACAGGTTCACCCGAGATAAGGTGATTTTGGTTCTCCGGGTTATCGGCCGAGTACACCCGCCTTTGCAAGGGCTGCGATTTCGTCTTCGCTCAAGCTGAAACGGGTCAATATGTCCGCAGGCTCGCGATCGGCGACGTCCGGCGCCGCGGAAAGCGTCTGCGGGTTTTGCGAGAAACGCGGCGCGGGCGCCGGGCGGTCGAACTCGCCGGACTTCACAAAGCTTTTCCTGGCGCGGTTGTGCGGATGGTTCCTGGCTTCGACCAGGGACAGCACGGGCGCCACGCAAGCGTCGGTCACGGCGAAAAGCGTGGCCCATTCGTCGCGCGTCTTCTGCTTGATCCGGCCGGCAATGGCGGCTCGCATCGCGGGCCACGACGACTTTTCATACTGGCTGCGGACAAAATGCTCGTCGAGCGGCAGCAGCCTGGCGAATTCGGCGAAGAAGCGCGGTTCGAGGCAGCCGACGGCAATGTGCCTTGCGTCAGCCGTCTCATATGTATCGTAGAACGGCGCACCGGAATCGAGCAGGTTCTCGCCGCGCCTGTCGCTCCAGAGACCCGCCGCCATGTAGGCGTGGATGGGTGCCGCGAGCATCGAAGCTCCTTCGATCATTGATGCATCGACCACCTGGCCCTTTCCGCTGCGCGAACGCCGGAAGAGAGCGGCGAGCACGCCGGCAATCAGCATCATGGCGCCGCCGCCTTGATCCGCGACGAGGTTGAGCGGTGGCACCGGCGGCGCGTCCTGTCTGCCGATCGCATGCAAAAGGCCCGCATAAGCGAGATAGGTGATGTCGTGCCCGGCACGCCCGGACAGCGGCCCGTCCTGTCCGAATCCGGTCAAGCGGCCATAGATCAGCGCCGGATTGCGCTGCAGAACGGCATCCGGCCCGAGGCCGCGCCGCTCCATCACGCCGGGGCGGAAGCCTTCGACAAGCACGTCGGCCCCTGCCGCGAGGCGCAGCAGCAGTTCCGCGCCCGCCTGGTTCTTCAGGTCGAGCTTCAGGATGGAACGGCCGTGGCGGTCGAGATCGTATTGTTCGGGCAGGCTCAGAAGCGGCTGGCTGGCATCGGCGCGTTCGATGCGCAGCACGTCGGCGCCCATTTCGGACAGCATCAGGGCGGCAAGCGGCACCGGACCAAGCCCGGCCATCTCGATCACTTTCAGGCCGGCGAGCGGCCCGGTCTTTCCGGTGGAAGCACCGGCGCCTGTCGGCGAGCCAGACATCCCCGCTTATTTCGGCGCCATGCGGATAGCGCCGTCGAGGCGGATGGTCTCGCCATTCAACATCTGGTTCTCGACGATGTGGAGCGCAAGCGACGCATATTCGGACGGCTCGCCGAGCCGCGGCGGGAAGGGCACGGAAGCGCCGAGCGAATCCTGCACCTCCTGCGGCATGCCGGCCATCATCGGCGTCCTGAAGATGCCGGGCGCGATGGTGCAGACGCGAATGCCGGATCGCGCCAGATCGCGAGCCACAGGCAGCGTCATGCCGACGACGCCGCCCTTGGAAGCCGCATAGGCGGCCTGCCCGATCTGACCGTCATAGGCGGCGACGGAGGCGGTGTTGACGATGACGCCGCGCTCGCCGCCGGCGAGCGGATCGAGTTTTGCCGTCCGGTCGGCGACGAGGCGGATCATGTTGAAGGTGCCGACCAGGTTGATCTCGATCACCTTGCGGTACTGGTCGAGCGGATGCGGTCCATCCTTGCCGATCGTCTTCATGCCGATGGCAATGCCGGCGCAATTGACCAGGATACGCGGCGGCCCGAGCTTTTCGGCCACTTCGGCGATCGCGGCCGTAGCGCTGTCGCCGCTGCCGACATCGCATCGGACGGCAATGCCGCCGATGTCGGCCGCGACTTTCGCCGCGCGCTCGATGTCCACGTCGAGGATGGCGACACGGGCGCCCTTGGCCGCCAACGCTCGCGCCGTCGCCTCGCCAAGGCCCGACCCGCCGCCGGTGACGATCGCGATCTGGCCGTTCGGGTTCATGCAAGCCTCCCAGGAATCGGATTATGCTACGAAGCGCGCAAAGGAGGCGCAACAGCAACAGGCGGGTCGACAGATGCCTGCCCGGTAGCGGCCGACCGCGCCAGGGCCGGGACAAGTTCCGCAACCCTCGTCATGTTGGCGTGGCAGACCTCGCCGGTAAAGCGGGCGATGGCGCCCGGCTTGATCTCGTGATGCAGCAACCGGTCGAGATCGACCGGGCGTGGCATGGTGATCTGCCCGCGCGGAAAGCGCTTGAAGCCAAGCGGTCCGTAATACGGCTCGTCGCCAACCAGGATAACGGCGGGCGCGCCGGCCGTCCTGGCCGCCTCCAGCGCGATCACGACCAGCTTGCGGCCGATGCCGAGATTCTTGTAGGCGGGGCGCACCGCAAGCGGGCCGAGCATCATGGCGCGTCCGGCGCCCGCTGCCACGCGCGTCATGCGCACCGAAGCGATGACCGTGCCGTCCTTGACGGCGACGAAGGACATCGAGCGGTCATGTCCTCCCGACTCACGGATCTTGTAGGCGGCTAGCACGAAGCGACCCGGACCGAAGGCCTCGTCGTTGATGGCTTCGATTTCAGGGTCATGCGCCGGAGTCTCCGGCAGGTATTTCACGTCGGCAAGGCTCATGGTCTTTGCGTTCCGGTATCGAGGAAGGTCTGCTGCAAAGCGGCAGCGTTCGCCAGTCAACGCTTGTTAAGCGCGGGCGCCCTTTCGTCGTCGGTCGAACCGGATCGAGGCAAAGTCGAACATGGGCGCCTCCGCTAGCATCAATTTTGGGCCGCTGCAATCGGTGCTTTCAGGCTTTCTTTGCGTCCATGACCAACTTATCCGTCTCCGGAGCGGTTGGTCATTTGACGAACTGGTTCGTCGTTTGACGAACTGTTCATCCGCTGAGGGCTTCGCCAACCTGGTCATCAACCTAGATAATATCGAACCACAGGGAGATTTTTCGCATGGGATTGCTGGTTGAAGGCAGATGGCAGGATCGCGCGCCCAACACCGACAGCGGCGGTCGGTTCGTGCGAACGGAGTCGCAGTGGCGCGACTGGATCACGCGCGACGGTGCGCCGGCGCAAGGCCGCACGCGCGGCTTCAAGGCGGAACCCGGCCGCTATCACCTCTATGTTTCGCTCGCCTGCCCATGGGCGCATCGCACACTGATCTTTCGCGTCCTGAAGAAGCTGGAGGGCATCATCTCCGTCTCCGTGGTGCACCATTTCATGGGGGAGAACGGCTGGACCTTCAAAGCCGAGGACGGCGCTACGGGCGACACGCTCTACGGCCTCGATTTTCTGCACCAGGTCTATGCCAAGGCCGATCCGGCATATTCAGGCCGCGTGACGGTGCCGGTGCTGTGGGACAAAAGACAAGAGACCATCGTCAACAACGAGTCCTCCGAGATCATCCGCATGCTCAATTCGGCCTTCGACGAATGGGGCGACGCCGGTCTCGACTTCCATCCGGCGGCGCTACGCGTGGAAATCGACAGGATCAATGCGCTGGTCTATCCGGCGATCAACAACGGCGTCTATCGCGCCGGCTTCGCCACCACGCAGAAAGCCTATGAGGAAGCGTTCGGCGAATTGTTCACGGCGCTTGATACGATCGAAGAGCGGCTTTCGCAGCAGCGCTATCTGACCGGCGAACGCATCACCGAGGCCGACTGGCGGCTGTTCACGACGCTGGTTCGTTTCGATCCGGTCTATGTCGGCCACTTCAAATGCAACCTGCGCCGCATCGCCGACTATCCGAACCTGTCGAACTATCTGCGCGATCTCTATCAGGTGCCCGGCGTCGCGCGCACGGTCAGCCTGCATCACATCAAGGCGCATTATTACGGCAGCCACAGATCGATCAATCCGACGGGAATCGTCCCGGCAGGGCCGGAGCTTGATTATGCCGCGCCGCATGACCGCAACAGGTTCAGGAAGGCGGCGTGATTACCAGTAAGCCGAGTTACGCTCGCCGCCAAAGATCTCCCTTATCCGCTGCAGCGTTGCCGGCGTCGTGCCCTCCGGCAGGCGGTCGATCGGGAAGAAACCCGCTTCGGCGATCTCGTGGTCCGGCAGTTTCGGCGCCGTCTGGCTGAAGGATTCGATCAGATAAAGGCCGACATGGTCGCGCTTGCTGGGGCGGCGGTTGAAGTGCATCGATCTCAGCACCGGCGGAGCGGTCAGAGCGATGTTGCCTTCCTCGGCCAGCTCGCGCGCCAGCGCTTCCTCAAGGGTCTCGCCGACCTCGACGCCGCCGCCCGGCAATTGCCAACCGGGAACATAGGTGTGGCGGATCAGGAAGACTGAGTTGGAGGCACGGTCATAGACCAGGCCGCGCACGCCAAGCGTCATCGGGCGGCGCAGCAGGAAGTAAAAATGGAAAAGCCTTGCCCGCAACCCCGGCCAGCCGGTCTGGCGGAATGCCGCGTCAGGATCGGCCGGGCGATTCATTCAACGATCCCCAAGCAGATGTTCGCGGGTTGCCCCACGAACATCTGCTTGGCTTTCCCTGTTTTTCGCAGGTTCTGGCCGCAAAACCGTGGGACACTTTTGCAGAACCTGCTTGGGCGAACAGCAAACGGTGAGTGGAAAGCCTCGTCGGCGTCGCTTAAGAAGGGGCCATGTTCAGGCTCGCGCATATTTCCGATGCTCATCTGGGTCCGCTGCCCGATGTAACCTATCGCGACCTCGCCTCCAAGCGCGTGCTGGGCTACGTCAACTGGCAGCGCAATCGCCGCCGCCATATGCATGACGCGGTGATCGACACCATCGTCGCCGACATCAAGGCCGGCGCGCCCGACCACCTCGCCGTCACCGGCGACCTTGTCAACCTGGCGCTCGATGGCGAGATCGAGATGGCCAAGCACTGGCTGGAAACGCTTGGATCGCCGCATGACGTTTCCGTGGTCCCCGGCAATCACGACGCCTATGTGCCGGGCGCCTTCGACAAGGTCTGCCGGTCGTGGGCTCCCTGGATGACGGGCGACGGCGTCAACAGTCCGGTCGACCGCAATTCGTTTCCGTATCTGCGTGTGCGCGGCAATGTCGCGCTGATCGGCGTCACCACGGCGCGCGCCACCGCGCCCTTCATGGCCAACGGCTTCTTCATGGAAGGGCAGGCCGAGCGGCTCGCCAAGATCCTCGACGATGCCGCGGAGCAAGGGCTGTTCCGCGCCATCATGATCCACCACCCTCCGGTGCGCGGCGCCGTCCCGCAGCATAAGCGGCTGTTCGGCATCACGCGCTTTCACAAGGTCATTCGCCGGCATGGCGCGGAACTCGTCCTGCACGGGCATTCGCATCTGCCGTCACTGTTCACCATCGGCGCACGGGGCGCCAAGGTGCCCGTGGTCGGGGTTGCCGCCGCGGGCCAGGCGGCCGGCGGCAAACACCCGCCGGCGCAATACAACATCTTCGAGATCGACGGTGAAAAGGGCGGCTGGCGTCTTCGCCTGATCCGGCGCGGGCTGACGGGGCCAGCCCTGCCGCCTGCCGACCTGCAGGCCATGGACCTCGATGTGCCTGCCGGCACGGTGCGCCAGCTCGTCAGAAGCTGATCTTCATCTGCATGATGCGGTCCCAAAACAACGCCAGCGAAACCGCCAGGCCGACAAGAGCGCCGGCGGCGATCAGGCCGAGGCCGGCGAAGAAGGTCGTCCAGCCATTGCGGCCGCTTTCGGATCGGATGGGCGGCTCCGCTTCCTTGACCACGGGGCGATGCAGGCCGCGAACGGCGCTCTCCACGCTCCCTTCCATCATGCGCTGCCGCTCGACAACACGCTCGGCCACGTAGCGCGTCACTGCATCGGCAACGGCTTTCATCTCGGTCGATTCGGCCAGCACCACGCGGCCGACGCGCGTATCCCTAAGGAAACGATAGGTGCGGCGGTCGCGTCCCATGGCGACGTGGCTCACCGCATCGATCCATAGCCGCGGCTGCAGGCCGGACGAGACGGCGAAGTCGAAGCTGTCCATATCGGCCGGGACATCGGCAAAGACCGGGGCAAGCTCGCTCGCCAGCAGATCGAGCCGCATGCGGTGCGCCTCGCGCATGTCGACGACCACGTCATCGCGGTCGGCAAAGGCGTTCTTGACGTCGCGTACGGCATCGGCGAGCTTTCGCGACGGTTCGATCGGGGTGATTTTGTCGCCTGCATCCTTCATGGCGGCTGCCTCACTGTTGGTTAACAGCGAGTTACCACAGTCGCCGGCAAAATGCACTGCCGACGACGACCCGCGCGACTGCCGCGGTCCGACGGAAGCGGGTTACGGCGTTTCGAGATCGGTCCGGGAGAGATCAACCCGCCGAAGCGTCCAGCGGTGGACGCAACCGTCTGCCGCGCCGCCGCACGTTGCGACGCACGATTTCGGCGATCAGGTCAGGAGCTTCCTCGACCAGCATGTGACCTGCGTCAAGGACATGATGCAGATGGAAATGCGACGGCAGCGCCTCGGCCTGCTCGACCGGCAGCAGCGGATCCTCCGCTCCCCAAACGACCATGACCGGCATGTCAAGCATATCCAACTGCGCGCGGGGGATGATCCCTTGCCGGTCATCTCTCGTCATCGCGGCCGCCATGTCGATCAGGGTCTGCAACTGGCCCGGTCGGGTGCGCATCCGGCAGAGTGCATCCACCACGTGATCAGGCGGCACGCTTCGCGGACCCGACATGGCGGCAAGGCTGGCGCGGACCTGTTTCCTGCCGTCAGCTGCGGCGTAGCGGCGCAGCAAGTCTGCGTTGATTTCCGGGCCAAAACCGCCGGGCGCCAACAGCGTAAGCGAAGCCACCCTGTCGGGGTCGGCAAGCGCCATCGATGTGGCGATCGCGCCGCCCATGGAGTGACCGACGAGATGGACCTTGCCCAACCGGCGGGTGGCCAGATCGGCGAGGATGGCTCGCGCGGCCGGCTTGGCGCCGCCCAGGCCTTCGCTTTCCAGTGACTGTCCATGGCCCGGCAGATCATAGGCCAACACTCTCGCCTCCGTCGCCAGCGAGGCCGCGACGTCACGCCAGATATCACCACAGGCTCCGAACCCGTGCAGAAGGACGATCGTCCTCGGACCGGCGCCGCTTTCGACGGCATAAGGGAATGAACGCATGAAAAAATGGGGCGGTGAACAAGGCAGGGGCTTCAAATTGTGGCTGAATTGCTCCCGAACCGGATTGATGGCCAGTAAAATTTTCGCGACCGAGCGCCCCGTCAGGCGCTCGATGCCCAAGAATGTCCTAATATATGGCGGATCACAGCGTCATACTTCGGTGCTCCGGCATTCGTGTGGCCCAAATGAGTGTGGAGAGTTGGATTAGCTCGGGTTGCCGATCCCGGCGGCCCGCAAGGATTGAACCAGCCGATCGGTGAGATCCGCGGGGTATTTGCGATCGACGAATGTCGCGCGCGGGTCGGCGGCGAACTTCGGGAATTGTGCGGTGAGCTCGTTGGCAAGCTCGCCCGCCAGCTTGTCGCGGCCCGAAATCCTGGCGCCGATCAGGCGCGCGGCCAGGTAATGCGACTTTGATGCCGTCGTGCGCAGCGATTCGCTGGCGATGGCCGCCCTTTTCATATCGCCCTGCATGAAGGCTCCCACGAAAAGGCCATAGTCCCACCAAGTCGGATGGCCGCTGAAGGCTTCGACCGCGTGGCCCAGGATTGGCGTTCCCTCATCATATTTGCCGGCGAAGATCAGCCCGTAGCCATAGGCGGCGGCCATGCCGAGGTCGTACGGGTTGAGTTCGTAAGCCTTTCGCATCAATCGGATCGCTTCGTCCGTGTTGCCGAGACGCGAGTTGAGGTAGCCAAGGGCGCGATGCGCATGCGGGCTCATCGGCCCCATCTGGACCGCGCGGTGGGCAAGCGACATTGCCTTTTCGAGCGTCGCTTCCGGTGGATAGGCATAGTGCGCGGTGACGGCTTCCACATGAAGTGCGGCCAGTTCCGCGTAGACAAGCGACGATTTGGTGCCTTCGCCGACCAGCTTCTCCAGGCAGCGATACGCAATTTCGTGCGTCTGGGCGCTCATGTCGAGATAATAGCGGTCGTCGAGCACCAGGCACCCGATCTGGCTGGTCCGGATGTCGCTCTGGTCGATGTAGCTGTAGATCGCGCCGGAAGCGGGAACGGTCAAGGTGAGAAGGCTGGCGACGTTGCCTTCAACCGCGCCAGGGGCGCTCTCGGCTGATGTAAGGTTGCGCGACAGGAGCACCCGCCCGGTCCCGACGCTCTGCAACTCCACCGTGACGTCGCCGGCAGCGGGCCCGGGAACAATTTCGAAAACGAAACTGATCGGATCGGCGGACCGATCACGCGTCGAATCCGCATCGCGCCCGATGAAATCGATGGTGTCGAACCCCGCAAGCCCGGCGCGCAGCGACGACGCGACGCGAGCCGCCTCCGCTCCATCGGCTTTGACTGCGATGTAGATCAGCGGCAGGGAGTCGAATCCGGACTGGGCGGTGCCGGCCAGGCGCGCCGTCTCGACTGTCGCGACAGTGTCGCCGCCGTTGAGGAAGGCATCGCCTTGACGCACGATGAGCACGCCGAGCATGACAATGACCAGAGCCATGGCAGCCCAGAAGAACCGCAATTGCCGCGTGAGCGACTGGGCGGGTGCTGCCGGCGCCATCAACGCTACAGGTTCGCCCGGGGCAGAGGTGTCGAGATGTTCGGTTGCGGCCGGAGTGGCTGCGGCCGAAGCGTCGGGCCGCTGCGCGATGGTCTTGGAGGCGGACCTGGCGTCGCCAGGCAGGCGGATCGCGTTCGGCTCGTAGGACGGGACATAACCGCCGCGCGGGATCGCGATGCGCACCGGCTCGGCGACACCTTCATTGGCGAAATACTGCTCCAGGAGCTCGCGCAGACGACCGGCCTGAACCCTGACCACGGCATCGGTGGAGGCGTCGAAATCGCCGTCCTTGCCGAAGACGTCCATGGCGATGGAAACGCCTTTCAGCCTGTCCGCCTCGCCGGCCTGCTCGCGTTCAACCAGATAGCGTAATAGCCTGCGGGCACGCTCGGATCGTCCGAACGTTTCGCTGGCAAGCAGTCGCTCCAATGTCTCGCGCACTGCGGGGGCGGCAGGCGGGGCATGCTCCAAGTGTCGATCCTTTCGAAGTCGGCACAGGTTAGGGAGCGATAATATAGCGCTCGCGCCGGCGCACAAGGATGCTTCTATTATGTGATCGCGTAAGCCACCGGAAATTCCTCAGGCGGTTAACGAATGGCAGGTTCGCATCCGCTTCTGAAGCGTGGCGCAAGGTGGAATGCGCCAGCTCCATCGCTGAATCAGATCATCCGGCTAGAGCGATTCACCGTTTCACGAACGGTGAACCGCCCAATTTTTGTTTGACCGCAATTCCGGACGGAAGGCTACGGCGAAACCGCCGAGCCTAACCGCTTCACACTTTTCCTGGAATTTGCTCTAGCCCCCGATGATCCGGTTGGCGGCCGAAACGACGGCCTCCAGCGAGGCGGCGACGATGTTGGTGTTGATACCGGCGCCGAACAGCTTGCCGCCCGGATACTCCATCTCGACATAGGAGATCGCCGAGGCGTTGGAGCCGCGCTGCAAGGAATGCTCGGAATAGTCGAGCACCGACATGTCGACGCCGACATGGCGCGAGAGCGCATCGACAAAGCCGTCGATCGGGCCGGTGCCCGAGCCGGTGATGGTCACTTCCTTGCCGTTGTCGAGAATATCCGCTTCGACCATGCGCCGGCCCTTCACCTCGATGTCGGGATAGGTGCGATGGTCGAGGAACTTCAGCCGCGCGCCGGGCTGGTCGACATAGGTTTCGAGGAAGCGTTCGTGGATGCGCCTGGCCGGTACTTCCTTGCCTTCCGCATCGGTGATCGCCTGGATCGCCTGGCTGAATTCAATCTGCAGGTTGCGCGGCAAGTTGAGGCCGTAATCTGCCTGCAGCACGTAGGCGATGCCGCCTTTGCCGGACTGCGAGTTGATGCGGATGATCGCCTCGTAGGTGCGGCCGACATCGGCCGGATCGATCGGCAGATAAGGCACTTCCCAAATTGGGGTGTTGGCCTTCTTCAGAGCTTTCATGCCCTTGTTGATGGCGTCCTGGTGCGAGCCGGAGAAAGCCGTGTAGACCAGTTCGCCGACATAAGGGTGACGTTCCGGGATCTTCAGCTGGTTCGAATATTCGTAGACGTCCTTCATCCGGTTGATGTCGGAGCAGTCGAGCTCCGGATCGACGCCCTGGGTGAACATGTTGAGCGCCAGCGTGACGATATCGACATTGCCGGTGCGTTCGCCATTGCCGAACAGCGTGCCTTCGACGCGGTCGGCGCCAGCCATCAGGCCGAGCTCGGTGGTGGCGATGCCGGTGCCGCGGTCGTTGTGCGGATGCAGCGAGACGATCAGGTTCTCTCTGGCGTCGAGGTTGCGGCACATCCATTCGATGCGATCTGCATAGACGTTGGGCGTCGACATCTCGACCGTCGACGGCAGGTTGATGATCAGCTTGTTGTCGGCCGTCGGCTTCACGATCTCGGTGACGGCGTTGCAGATCTCCAGCGCGACTTCGAGCTCGGTGCCGGTGAAGCTCTCCGGTGAATACTCGAAGCGGTAGCCGCCGCCGGCCTTGGCGGCCATGTCGGTGATCATCTTGGCGGCGTCGGTGGCGATGCGCTTGATGCCGGCGACATCCTTCTCGAACACGACCCGGCGCTGCAGCTCGCTGGTCGAATTGTAGAAATGCACGATCGGGCGGTGCGCGTCCTTCAGCGCCTCGAAGGTCCGCGTGATCAGCTCGGGCCGGCACTGTACCAGCACCTGGAGCGATACATCCTGCGGCACGCCGCCTTCCTCGATGCACCAGCGGGCAAAGTCGAAATCGGTCTGCGAGGCCGAGGGGAAGCCGATCTCGATTTCCTTGAAGCCCATGTCGAGCAGCATGGCGAACATGCGCGCCTTGCGCTCATGACCCATCGGGTCGATCAGCGCCTGGTTGCCGTCGCGCAGGTCGACCGAGCACCAGATCGGCGCCTTGTCGATAGTCTTGTTCGGCCAGGTGCGGTCGGTCAGGCCGACCGTCGGGTAGGATTGGTATTTACGTGCTGCATCCGGCATGTGGCCGGCCGCGCGCTTCCGGCTTTCAGCCTCGCCGGCGCGGATTTCTTCTCGTGCGTTCATCGTCGTTTCTCCCGGCGGCCCGCATGCCCGCTTCAGGCGGATGGGTGGCGAGCGTCGCCTCTACCAAAAATTCGTTCGCTTGATGTGACTTGCCAAAGTCTGGCCAAGGAGCATGCGCCTTGAGCGGCGGTTTCGACCGCCGGGCGCTCCTTCAGCGAACCCGGCGATCGCCGATAAGGCCGAGAAGAAGCAGGGTCGAGGCGAGCGCGCGCGCGGTCTCGCCGGCAAAGCCGGTGCGAGAGGAGGCGACGGAGCGGACGCGCGTGGTCATGCCGGCTCTCTTACAGGAGCGGCCCGTCGGAGGCAAGCGGGACGCATGGATGAATGCCCTTGCCTAATATCGCCGCCGGTGCGGACAGCCTTCCCCGCGCCTCGCAAATGCGCCAGACTTGGTTTCGAAGGCTTGGTTTCGAAAGCTTGGCTGCCGAGCGAAGCTCCGGGAAGGGGTCGCCCATGAATTTCGTGTTCTTCTCGCCGCATTTTCCGGCCAACGGCGCCGATTTCTGCGACCGGCTGAAGAAGGCCGGCGCCACGGTTCTGGGCATCGGCGACGCGCCTTACGAGACCTTGAACGCCAAGCTGAAGGCGGCGCTTTCGGAATATTACCGCATCGCCGACATGGACGATTACGACGTCGTCTTCCGGGCGATGGGGCACTTCATCCATAAATGGGGCCGCATCGATCGCTTCGAGTCGCTCAACGAGCATTGGCTCGAACTTGAAGCCAATATCCGCACCGATTTCAACATCTTCGGCACCAAGCTCGACTTCGTGAAGAATTTGAAGCGGAAAAGCCGTATGCGCGCTTTCTTCCGCAAGAGCGGCGTGGAGACCATCCCGCAGCGCAAATGCTCCGACCGCGCCGGCGCCATGACCTTCATCCGCCGCGTCGGCTTCCCGGTGGTGGTCAAGCCGGATTCCGGCTCCGGCGCCTCGAACACCTTCAAGATCTCCAACGCCAAGGAGCTCGACCAGTTCTTCAAGGACAAGCCGGAGGGTGTAACCTTCGTCATGGAGCAGTTCATAGAAGGGCTGGTGGTGACCTTTGACGGGCTGGTCAACCGCGACGGCGAAGTGGTGCTGGCGGCGAGCCACCGTTACGATCAGAGCATCATGGAGGCTGTCAACCGCGACCGCCATATGAGCTACACCTGCTTTCCCGAGATCAGCCCGGAAGTCGAGGAGGCGGGCCGCAAGATCCTCAAGGCGTTTGACGTGCGCGAGCGCTTCTTCCATATCGAGCTGTTCGAAACCAGCGACAAACGCGTCATCGCGCTCGAGGTCAATATGCGCCCTCCCGGCGCCTGGATGACCGACGCCATCAACTACACCTTCGATATCGACGTCTATGCCGCCTGGGCCGACATGGTGGTCAAGGACGCGGCCGGGGGCCCTTACAAGGGCAAGTATTTCACCGCCTATGCCAGCCGCAAACGCCACATCGACTATTTGCACAGCCATGCGGACGTGCTAGCCGCCCACGGCGACAAGATCGTCCACCATCAGGCTATCGAAGAGGTCTTCAGCCGCGCCATGGGCAATTACGCCTACCAGATGCGTTCGAAGGATCCGAAGGCGCTGCGCCAGGCGGTCGACTACATCCACGCGGAAAAGGCCTGAGCCGATGGACGTCTCCTATCACAAGGACCATGTCCGCAATCTCGGCCGAGACATGGAATACAAGCGCTATGGCCATGCCGGGCGTCCGGTGGTGGTGTTCCCGACCTCGCAAGGGCGGTTCTATCAGTTCGAGGATTCGGGAGGCGTCGCGGCGCTTGCCGACTTCATCGACACCGGCCGCATCCAGCTCTTCACGCTCGACGGCATCGACTCGGAATCCTTCTTCGACAAGCATGCCGACCCGGCGCAGCGCATCGCCCGCCACGAAGCCTATTTCCGCTATGTGCGCGAAGAAGCGCTGCCGGAATTGCAGGCGGTTGCCGGCAAGTCCAACGGCGGCCGCGTTTTGAAGCCGCTGTTTTGCGGCTGCTCGATGGGCGGCTACCACTCATCCAATTTCGTGTTCCGCTTCCCGGAGCTGGCGAGCGGGGTGATCTCGCTGTCCGGCGTCTATTCGGCGCGCGACTTTTTCGGCCGCGCGCTGGAAGGCAATATCTATTTCAACTCGCCGCTCGATTATCTGCCCGGCATCGTCGACCAGAAGCTGCTCGGGCGGCTCAGGGCGCTCAGGCTGATCTTCTGCTGCGGCCAAGGCGCCTGGGAAGAGCGCATGCTGGTCGAGACGCGCGAGCTGGAACAGGTGCTGCGCGACAAATCTATCCCGGCCTGGGTCGACTATTGGGGCGGCGACGTCAGCCATGATTGGCCGTGGTGGCACAAGCAACTCGTCTATTTCTTCGGCCGCTGGCTGGATGACGATCTGATGCACAGGTTGGACTGAGGTGCGTTGATATTCAGGTGAGCCAGGCCGGCAAATGGGTTTCCTGACGGCTAACTCTCCTGGCAGGCCGGGACAGGCGCGACATCTTGTTCCGACGCCGATCCGCGACGCAAGCCGAGGAAGACGACGATGGCGGTGAGCACGGTGATCGTCGCCAGCACGATGAGCAGCCGGTCGAAAGCCGTTTCATAGGCTTGGACCAGGGCACTGGCGTCGGCCAAGTGCAGATGTTGCACCGTTTCGCTGATATTGCCGGTTGCCAGTAGCTGTGCCGCCGCGGCCGCTTCGGCAGGCGAGGCCAGTCCTTGAGCGCTAAGCTGCGTGGCCGTGAAACCGGACAAGGCCGCCATGACGATCGCCAGGGCCACGCCCTCGCTGGCGACGCGGGTGGTGTTGAATATGCCGACCGCCATGCCGGCGCGTTCCTTCGGCACGACGCTGACGGCAAGTCCGTCCATCAGCCCCCAGGGCAAGGCGATGCCGATGCCGATCAAGATCAGCGGGAGCACCAGCGCGTTGTCCGCCACCGGCACGCGACTGAGCCAGACCAGGCCGCCCGCGGCGACGAGGAGGCCCACACCGCAGATGGTGGCCGGGGCGATCCAGCGTGCCGCCTGGCCGGCCAGCAGCGGCAAGATCAGCAGCGGCCCGGACAGGCAGATCATCAATTGCCCCACCTCGATCTCGCTCATCCCCTCGATGCCGATGAAGCGGATCGGCAGGAGCACGAGCAGGACGACGAAGGCATAGGCAGGGGCGGCGGCCAGGAACTGCACGCCGACGAAACGCGGGAAGCGGAACAGTGTCAGGTCCAGCATCGGCCGACGCACCCGCCGCTCGACAATGACGAAGGCGGCAAAGAAGATGGCAGCCACGCCGAGAAGGGCGATAACGAGGGGATTGGCCCAACCGCTCTGGGGCGCCTGCAGCACGCCGCAGGTCAGCGCGGCAAGCGCGATGGTAAAGGTGCCGGCTCCTGTCCAGTCGAGCCCGGTTGCATCCGGGTCGCGCGATTCGGCGACGGCGCGCAGGCCAAGCGCGGCGGCGGCAACGCCAAGCACCGCCACCAGAAGAAAGATCGCGCGCCAGCCGAACGCGTCGATGAGCAGGCCGGAGGCAACAGGGCCGAAGGCAAGGCCGATGCCGAAGCTGGTGCCGAGAAAGCTGAAGGCGCGCAGACGCAATTGCCCGTCGAATTCCTGCGCAAGCGCAGAGGCACCGCCGGCAAAAGCGGCGGCGCCGCCTATGCCTTGCAGGGCCCTGAACAAGTCGAACCAGACGATACCTGGCGCCAGCATGCAGCCCAGCGCGGCAAGGACATAGGCAGCGAGGCCGGCGAGAAAAATCCGCTTGCGGCCAAGGTTGTCGGCCAACGCTCCGGCCGCCATGAGGCCGGCGCCGAAGGTCAGCATGAAGGCATTGGTCACCCAATTGAGCTCGATCGGACTGCCGCCGAGCTCGGCGGCAATGCGGGACAGCGCCACGGCGGGACCGGTGAAGCTCAACGGCATCGTCATGGCAGCGAGGCAAACCGACAGCAGCACGAGCCATCTGCCGGCCGGGCCGGTTCTGGTCATCAAAGTCATGGATTTTCCTATCTAAGGCAGGATTTGCCGACATGCCCTGACTGGCAGCGCCGGCCGCAACGACAAGATAGGGCGGCGGCATTTCCGGCAAAATAGTATTAGACTGCCAGTCATCCCGGAATGAAACGCTCGAATAGGTTTATGCCATGGATCGTCTGAACGGCCTTCTGGCCTTCGCCCGCACCGCCGAGCTCGGCAGTTTCGTCGCCGCCGGACGGGCGCTCGGCATCTCCGCCTCCGCCATCGGCAAGAGCGTCGCCCGGCTCGAGCAGGAGCTCGGCGTGCGTCTCCTGCAGCGCAGCACGCGGCGTATCGGCCTGACCGAGGAGGGCAAGTCGTTCAACGAGCGGGTGCGCCGCATCCTCGACGACATAGAAGAAGCGGAGGCGATGCTGTCGCGGACACGCGAGACGCCGCATGGCCGGCTGCGCATCTCGACACCGATCGTCACCTATCATCTGCTCTTGCCGGTGCTGTCGGAGTTCATGGCCCGCTATCCCGAGATCGAGCTCGACATCGATTTCAACGATCGCATCGTCGACGTTATCGACGAGGGTATCGACGTGGCGATCCGCAGCGGCGAGCTGCCCGATTCGCGATTGGTGTCGAGGCCGGTTGCGCCCTTTCGCATGCTGCTCTGCGCGGCCGCTTCCTACCTCGATCGCCATGGCACGCCCGGCACGCCGGCGGATCTCGCGGCGCATTTCGGGATACACTTCCGCTTTCTCAACAGCGGCAGGCTGCTCAACTGGCCGTTCACCACCGGGAGCGCCGAGCCGCAGATCCGTTCGATGCTGACCTGCAACAACATGGAGGCATTGAAGGGCGCGACGATTGCCGGTCTCGGCATCGCCTGCATGCCCGACTTCCTGGTTCGGGAGGCGCTGCATGACGGCAGACTGCGCACCGTGCTCGACGACCATGTCGATGGCCGCGGCCAGTTCCGCATGCTGTGGCCGTCCAATCGCCATCTTTCGCCGAAGGTCCGGGTCTTCGTCGATTTCCTCCCCGAAAGGCTTGCGGCGGGGCGATAGACCCCGGCAATCCAAACGAAGCTCCGCGGGGATTGTCAGTAGGTCGTGCGTCCGTCAGAGCTTTCGGATCGGGCCTGGATAGCGGGCCACGACATTGGGCTGCCACGACTTCACCCGGCCTTTTCGGGCGCAGGAAGGCCGAAGCCGCCCACGGGATGGGTCTCGATCTGGAATTCGAAGCCGGCGATGAAGGGACGCGCCCTGGCGATCGCCGCCTGGACGTCCGGCAGCTGCAGCGATGCCTTATGGCTCGCCTGGTCGGTCCACACTTCGGTGACCCAGATGGCGTCGGCGTCGGCCGGATCGGTGGCGATGATGTAGCTCAGGCAGCCGGGGAGAGCGCCGGTGCTTTCGCGCAGCACGTCCATGACCGCATCGCGCTGGCCGCGCGCCGCCCGCATCTTGCCGATCAGTCCGTACATGCCCTTGATCTCCTCCAGGTTGCGCGCTGCATCGAGTATGCAGTCGACCGCTCACGGCATCAACTGGCCACCATTGACCTCGATCACCTGGCCGATGATGTAGCCGCTCAACAGATCGGACGACAGGAACAGATAGGCGCCGACGCAATCCTCGGGCGTTCCGGCGCGCCCTTGCGGAATGGTGGCGACCATGGCCTTGATCTGCTCGGCGTTCGAATAGCGTTCGTGGAAGGGCGTCAGGATCGTGCCGGGCGCCACGGCGTTGACGCGGATGCCGAAGCCGATCAGCTCCTTGGCCATGCCGCGCGTCACGTTGGAAACGAAGGCTTTGGACGACCCGTAGAGGCCGGCACCACCGCCGGCGCCGTTGCGGGCGGCGATCGAGGTGGTGTTGATAATGAAGCCGCCCTGGCGCTTCAGCCAGGGAATCGCCTTGCGCGAAGCGGTCAGCACCGAGCGCGCGTTGAGGTCCATCACGGCGTCGTAATGCGCCTCGTCCTGGTCGGCATAGGCGACGCGGCCAAGCATGCCGCCGGCATTGTTGACCAGGCCGTCGAGCCGGCCGAATTGGTTTGCGCTCTCTTCGACGACACGCTCGACGTCGGCCGGGTTCGAGAAGTCGCCCTGGACCAGGAACACCTCGCCGCCATCGTCGCGGATGGATCCGGCCACGGTTTCGGCGGGAGCGCGGCTTGCATTGAAATGCAGCGCGACGCGGCATTTCTGCGCCGCGTAAGCACGGGCAAGTGCCGCGCCGATCCCGGTCGAAGCGCCGGTGACCAGCACCGCCTTGCCGGCAAGATCGGGGATGGCAAGTGTCGTCATGTCGGCTGGCCTCCGGGTTGCCATCCTTCGTAGGCCATTGCCGGCCCGGCCTTCAAGTGTTGGCGTTCAGTGGGGGCGCATTCAGGGCCTGAGATAGACATAGCCCTGATGCTGCAGTTCGGCGAGCTTCACGACGCCGCCCTTGTCGGCAAGCTCGAAGCCCGCCAGCAGGTCGGTCAGCGTGATATCCATGCCGTGCAAGGTGTTGCCGCAGGCTTGCGGCACAAGTCCCTGCTGGACGAGGCCGGCGAAGCGGCTGGAAACAGCGCCGGAAGCGCCCTTGGCCTTGAAGGCGGCCAGAGCCGGACCGTGCACCACAAGCACGATGTCGACGTTGCCGCCGGTGCCCTCATAGTGGTTCTTGATGTTGCCGAGGACGAAGTTGACCTTGTCGACGTCGCTGAGGTGATAGGCGACTTTCAGCCGCCCCTCATGCGTTGCCGCATTTGCCCGGCTCAGGCCGAAAAGGCCCGCGGCGCCAGCGAGACCGGCACGAAAGATGTCACGGCGCAGCATCGTATCCTCCGTTCGCCCGTCCGCTCGCGATTTTTGCATGGTCCAGGCGGCACTCCTAGACTAGCATATCCAAGTCCTGTCGGTGGGAGGAGGATCACATGATATCGAGGACCATGGTGGCGAGGACCATGGCGGTGGTGCTTTGCGCCGCCTTTGCCGCTTTGTTCGGCGCGGCGCGCGCCGAACAGCCGCCCAAGCTTCCCGAGCTCAGCCCGACCGGCGCCGACGCCTGCTTCGGCCGCGTCTACGACACCGCCCATCTCAAGGCGCATCCGCGCCAGAAGGTGGCGCGCATCTTCTTCTTCTACGGCCATGACCCGGTCAGCCGGACGAACGAAGAACCCGCCGCCAACCAAGATACGTCCTATAACGGCTTTCTCACGACAACGGTGCGCGGCGCCAAGAAGCCGGAATGGGCGAGCAGCTGGTGCAACAAGGAGGATCCCAGCGACAAGGCGAGCGGCATCCGTTGCGGCATGGACTGCGACCGGACGCTGGCTTCGCTGAAAGTCGACGACAAGGGGAAGCTTCTTCTGTCCGGCCTGTCGCCAGACGTCTATCTCGACCCGGATTCGGAAGAGCAGCTCGGCAAGGCCGAGTACAACAGGCAGGCGCTGGGCAGCGAGGACGACAATTTCAAGCTGGACCCGATGCCGGCCGAGACCTGCAAGGCGGAGTTCGCGCGCATCGATCCGATCGACCCGGCGCTGGGCGACCCGCTGCGCTTGCGGCTGAAGCCCGATCAGCCCTTCTGCTTCGGGCGTGACTACGACGATGCGCATCTGAAGTCGCACCCCAACCAGCTGACGCAATCGATCCGCGTGTTTCGCGGACCCGTCGAGCTCGCCTCCTTCTCAGCCGGCGGCGATGCCGCGAACTGGCCGGATGGGGCGGATGTCGCCGTTTCGGTGACGACGAGGCAGAAAGGGAAAAAGGTCACGCAGACCTATTCCTGCCAGGGCGAGGCCGATCAGTGGCGCTGCTCGGCCAATTCCAAGATGAGCGATTTTTCCTGCAACGTCTCGCAGAAGGAGATCTTCCTCAAGCGCGGCGTCAACGGCACGATGATGGTCGCGAACCCCAACAATGCGGTGGCGGTCCTCGATCTCTGCTCGAAGGCGGCGAACGGCAAGACCACGTCCGACGACAAGGTTTATCGACTGGAGCCGATGCCGCAATCGGCATGCGCTCCGTAACCTGCGCTTCGTCATTCTATGGCGGAGCAAGGAGCGACGCGACGCGGCGCAGACCATAGAATCCTGTGACTTGGAAGCGCCGCCTCGGTGCAGAATTTTGCTCCGTTGCATGCCTTGGCGAAGGTAACGGCATGGATTCCAGGGTCTTCGCGACGGAGCTTCGCTCCTGCTTCGCCCTAGAATGACGAAGTTGGGAGGCTTCACCGAAACCTCCAAGGCCGCGATATGAACCCTCTCAGGCGAAAGGCACCGCCGCGGTGCCTTTCGGCAGCTTCGCCTCGTCGTCCGGCTCGACATGGATGGTGACGCGCACCGAGGGGATCTCGGCCTTCAGCGCATCCTCGATGCGGTCGCAGATGACATGGCTGGCGCCGACGGTCATGTCGGCGTCGACCACCAGATGGAACTCGATGAAGGTGGCGCGGCCGGCAATGCGCGTCTTGAGATCATGCACCTCGAGCGCGCCCTTCGAATTGGCCGATATGATGTTGCGGATTTGCATGTGCTCGTGATTGTCGACGGCTCGGTCCATCAGCCCGCTCATCGACGAGCCGATGACGTGCCAGCCCTGCCATAGGATGTTGAGCGCGACGATCACGGCAAGCGCCGGGTCGAGGATCTGCCAACCGGTGAGCACGGCACCGACAAGACCGCCGAACACGCCGACGGATGTTACCACGTCGGTCATGATGTGCTGGCCGTCGGCGACAAGCGCAGGCGACTTCGCATTCCGGCCGGCGCGGATCAGCGTCCAGGCCCAGATCGCATTGATGACCGTCGCGACGCCGTTGACGGCAAGTCCTTCCCAAGGCTGTTCCAGCGGGGCCGGATGTTGCCAGGACTGCCAGACCTCGTTGAGGATCAGCAGCGCCGCGACGACGATCAGCACGCCTTCGAGGACGGCGGAAAAATATTCGGCTTTATGATGACCGAAGGGATGGTCCTGGTCGGCGGGCTTGTAGCTGACCTGGATCGCCCAGAAGGCGGCGGCCGATGCGATCACGTTGACGATCGATTCCAGCGCGTCGGAATAGAGCGCCACGGAACCGGTGATGTACCAGGCCGCAAGCTTCAAGACGAGCACGACGAAGGCGACGAGGATCGACCAGAAGGCAAGCCTGGCAATCTTCTCGCGGGTCGCGGCTTTCGCCGCGGCCGCCACCGGGTCCTGCGTCGCAGCCATGGTTCCTACGCGGCCTTTTCCTTGGCCTTGCGCGGCAGATGCGCGACGATGTTTTCGATGATGCGCATGCCGGCATTGTGACCGAGCGTCATGATCGATTCCGGATGGAACTGCACCGCCGCGATCGGCTCCTTGCGGTGCTCGAAAGCCATGATGATGCCGTCCTCGGTCTCGGCGGTGACCACGAAGCCGTCGGGCAGGCGCACCGGGTCGGCGAAGATCGAGTGGTAGCGGCCGACGGTCACTTCCTTGGGCAGGCCCGAGAAAATGATGCCCGGCTTGGACACGCGGATGCGCGACGGCTTGCCATGCATGGGAATGTGCAACTGCCTGAGCTCGCCGCCATAGGCCTCGGCCAATGCCTGCAGGCCGAGACAGACGCCGAAGATCGGCAGGTCGCGGCTGCGCGCTCGTCTGATGGTGGCGGCGCAGTCAAAATCCTTCGGCGTGCCAGGGCCGGGCGAAAGCACGACGAGGTCCGGCTTCAACCGCTCGAAGACCTCCTCCGGCACCGGCGAGCGAACCGTGGAGACGTTGGCGCCGGTCTGGCGGAAGTAGTTGGCCAAGGTGTGGACGAAACTGTCCTCATGGTCGACCAGCAGGATGTTGACGCCGTCGCCGACGCGCGCGGTGGTGCGCTCGGTTCCGGTGGCGTTGCCGGTCTTGGCGTCGCGGATGGCGGAGAGCATGGCGGATGCCTTCAGTTCGGTTTCGGCTTCTTCTTCCTCGGGAATGCTGTCGAAAAGCAGTGTGGCGCCGGCGCGGACCTCGGCGATGCCGTCCTTGATGCGGATGGTGCGCAAGGTCAGCCCGGTGTTCATGTCGCCGTTGAAGTTGACCATGCCGATCGCCCCGCCATACCAGGCACGCGGGCTCTTCTCGTTCTGCTCGATGAAGCGCATGGCCCACAGTTTCGGCGCGCCGGTGACGGTGACCGCCCAGGCATGCGAGAGAAATGCGTCGAAGGCGTCCATGCCTTCGCGCAGCCGCCCCTCGATATGGTCGACGGTGTGGATCAGGCGCGAATACATCTCGATCTGGCGGCGGCCGATGACGCGCACGGAGCCCGGTTCGCAGACGCGCGACTTGTCGTTGCGGTCGACGTCCGAGCACATGGTGAGCTCGGACTCGTCCTTCTTCGAGTTGAGCAGTTTGAGGATCTGCTCGCTGTCAGAAATGGCGTCGTCGCCGCGCTTGATGGTGCCCGAGATCGGGCAGGTTTCGACTCTGCGGCCGTTGACGCGCACGAACATCTCCGGCGAGGCGCCGATCAGATATTCGTTCTCGCCGAGATTGATGAAGAAGGAGTAGGGCGAGGGGTTGATCGACTTCAGCTTGCGCGAGATGTCGGAAGGCTGGGTCTCGCAGCGCTCGTAGAACATCTGTCCAGGCACGACCTCGAAGAGGTCGCCGCGCTTGAAGCTCTCCATGGCGCGGCGCACCAGGTTGGCGTATTCGCCCGGTTCATGGTCGCCGCGCGGCGGGATGCGGTCGGCGGTCTTGAACGGCTCGGCGGTGGCGTCGCGCGGCAGGCCCTCCGTCGAAAAACCCTCGCCCGAATAGTCGTAGCGGTCGGTCCAGGCCTTGGTCGAATAATGGTCGACGACGAGAATCTCGTCGGGCAGGAACAGCACGAGGTCGCGCTGGCTCTCCTTGCGCTCGAGCTTGTGGTCGACAGGATCGAACTGGAAGGCGAGGTCGTAGCCGAAGGCGCCGTAAAGGCCGAGATTGGCGTCCTCGGCGGTCTTGAACAGCGCGGTGATGGCGCGCAGCACCGTGAAGACGGACGGAACGCGGCTGCGCTCCTCCTCGGTGAACACGCGGCCCGGCTTGGCGACATCGAGGCGGATGAGCGTCTTCGAGGTCTCGACGATCGTCACTTCGCTGAGCTCGCCAAGCGCCTTGCCGATCACGGGCAATAGCGCTTCGCCGCGCTTGTTCAGCGCTTCGATGCGCATCGTGCGTCCCCGCGCGGAAATCACCAGCGGCGGATCGATGATGGCCGTATCCCAGCGCGTGTAGCGGCCCGGATATTCGTAGTTGGAGGAGAACACTGCGCCGCGACGCGAATTCAGGCCGTCGACATAGGCATCGATCGCGCCTTCATAGGGCCGGTCGTGCCGCTCGCGGGTGATCGTCACGCCGCCCGCGGTGACGAAACGCTCGGCCCCGTTGTCAAGAACTTTAGTCGTCATTGCCGTCTCCATCAGCGTCTTGGGCAACGGACCCGGGAATGGCGTTAAAAAACAAATGGCCGCCCGGATATTCCGCTGCGGCCACCCTCTTTTTCACGCGCACACGCACGAACAGGCCGCTGTCAGCGAGCCCACCACCAAATGGTCTTGTTCGAACGCATGTTCATGGCGACTCCCATAGCGGCGAATGGAGGTCCATGCAACTGGATTTCACGGCGATGGTGAAAGCCGCTACGCCTCAGTCTTCCAGCGTGCCGGAGCGTGCATCGGTGCTCCTGGCGTCGCCGGCGAGCTTCAGAAGATCCTCGCCGGCGCGGATGATGCGGCGCGCGCGGCGGGTCAGGATGAAGCCCGACTGAGGGGCGAACACTTCCGTGCGGCCGCCGGCCTCGCCGGGCGCGTGGACGATCGTCGCCAGCCTGTCGCCTTTCTTGACGCGGTCGCCGGGTTTGACGTCGTAAAGGATCGCGCCGGCCCTTGGCGAAGGCATCATGTCGATGTTTTCCTGCGGTACGACCGGTCCGGAAAATTTCTCGAATTTCGGCACGGATGAGTCCTGGACGACGCCGCGCACCACCAGCAGGCGGTAAAGCCCGGCGGCATCGGCCGCGGCGAGGGCGGCGTCGACATCGAGTATGCCGCGATATTCGACCGTGGTGACGGCGCGGCGATCGAAGCGCGCGACCCTCGCCGGCACGTTCTGGTAGGGCATGATCGAGGCGCCTTCGAAGGTGCCGGTATCGTCCTCGCTCCACAGCAGGACGGCTTCGGCGCCCATGGCGGCCGCGCAATCGGCCATATGCGGCCACAGGCTGGTGTGGATGTAGAGATAGGCCAGACCTTCGTCGTCGCAGTGGAGGTCAAGCACGATGTCGTTGCCGAGCGAGAGCTGGACGAGCCGGTTCTTCAGCCGGCGATCGGCGCCGCCGAGGCTGACATCCGGCAAGAGCCTTTCGTCGGGCGCGGCAAGCAAGGGAAAGGCGCGGTTGAAATTGGTGCGGGTGCCGAGACTGAAGCGGCCCTGATGCTCGCCGAAATGATATTGGGCGCGGCCGATCGGGTTGCCCCAGGGCACGATGGTGATCGTACCCTTGATGCGGCCCTCGGCCTCGGCCCTGGCGAGCATCGGCACCAGGGCGTCGATGGCGACGACGCCCGGCAGCTCGCCGGCATGCAGCGCCGCCTGCAGGTAAGCGGAAGGAGCCGCCTTGTCCTTGCCTTCGAAGCGCAAGACGGGAAATTCGTAAACGACACCCTCGCTGTCGCCGGCGATGCGTTCGATCGTCTTCTGCATGGGATATCTCCGCGTGAGGAGGTTTCAGCCATGCATTGTTGCGATCGGGCTGTCGAGTGGTC
This sequence comes from Mesorhizobium sp. B1-1-5, assembly GCF_006443065.1. Lineage (NCBI taxonomy): Bacteria > Pseudomonadati > Pseudomonadota > Alphaproteobacteria > Hyphomicrobiales > Phyllobacteriaceae > Mesorhizobium > Mesorhizobium sp. B1-1-5. Next base: position 33,162 of record NZ_VFWS01000035.1, read on the forward strand.
CAGCCTCGCCGGGCTGTCGGGTATCATCGCAATCGCGCTCGCCCGCTTGCTGCGCGGCACGAGGCTTCGCCGCAACGGCCGAACGCCGCCTCTGGACTTTAGACCAGCGGCTTCAGCTCCTGGGCGATGGTCGGCAGCAGCTCCGAGACATTGGGGTGGATGTGCATGGCGCGCGCCAGCGTAGAGATCGGCGCCTTGGCATACATGAGGTCGAGCACGCAGTGGATCGCCTCGTCGCCGCCCGGGCCGAGCACCGAACAGCCGAGGATCTCGCCGGTGTCGGCATCGGCCAGGATTTTCATGAAGCCTTGCGTCTCGCCCTTTTCGACGGCGCGGCCGACACGGGTCATCGGCCGCTGTCCGACCAGCGCGCGGCGGCCGGATTTCTTCACCGCGGCCTCAGTCATGCCGCAGCGCCCAAGCGGCGGATCGATGTAGAGCGCATAGGCCTCGATGCGGTCGCTCACCTTGCGCGGATCGTTGTCGAGCAGGTTGGCGGCGACGATCTCGAAGTCGTTATAGGAGGTATGGGTGAAGGCGCCCTTGCCGTTGCAGTCGCCCATCGCCCAGATGCCCGGCACATTGGTGCGCAACTGGTCGTCGACGACGATATAGCCGCGCTGGTCGACCGCTACGCCGGCCTTGTCAAGGCCGAGATCGTCGGTGTTGGGCGTGCGCCCCAGCGCCAGCAGCACATGCGAGCCGATGGCCGGGGATTTGCCGGCGGAGAAGGTGACGGCGATCCCATTGCCTTGCCTGGCAAAGGCGATGTCGTCCGCGCCGACATGGACGGCGATGCCTTCGTTTTCGAGTATCGATTGGATGGCCGCGGACGTGTCCTCGTCCTCGCGGCCGGTCAGCCGCGGCGCCTTCTCGATCACCGTGACCTCGGAGCCGAAGCGGCGGAACATCTGCGCGAATTCGAGCGAGATGTAGCTGCCGCCGACGACGATCAGATGGCTGGGCAGCACATCGAGATCCATCATCGATGAATTGGTGAGATAGGGCACGTCGTTGACGCCGGGCAGGTTGGGCACCGAGGCGCGGCCGCCGGTGTTGAGGAAAATCTTTGGCGCGGCGAGCAGCGCGTCGCCGACGTGCACCGTGTCGGCGGTGACGAAACGGGCATGGCCGCGATAAAGCGTACAGCCCTTCATCCCGGCGATCCATTTTTCGAGATTGCCGCGGGCGTCGTTGGTGACCTTGTCCTTGCGCGCCTTGATGCGCTTGTAATCCACGCCGACGGGGCCTGAGAGCGCGACACCGTAGTCTGCGGCGCGGCGGGCGAGATGCGCGGCATAGGCGCTCGCCACCATCGCCTTGGTCGGCATGCAGCCGGTGTTGACGCAGGTGCCGCCGATGAGCTTGCGCTCGATCAGCGCAACCTTCATGCCGGCGGCCTCGAGCCGGCCGACCAGCGGCGGCCCGGCCTGGCCGGCGCCGATGACGATGGCGTCGAAGCTCTTTGCGCTCATGCGACCGCCGCCACGATGAGCAACCCGCCGATGATGGCGACCGCATCCTCGATGAAGGCGGCGGGCTGATCCTTGCCGAATGCGGCGGCCAGCCGGCCGCGGACCTCGGCGCCGCCCAGCGTGCCGATCACCGCGCCGATCGCGCCGGCGACCAGGCCGCCGATGGTGGCGCCGGCGGTCGCGCCGATCACCGCGCCGCAGAAGGCGCCGACGACGATGCGGGTGCCGAACTGCGGCGGCACCTTGCGGCTCGGCGTCGACGGCAGCTGGTCGGCGACCAGCTCGACGATGGCCAAGACGGTGAAGATGCCGACGGCGATCCAGTGGCCCATGAAGCTCGCCCAGGTGCCCGCGACCGGAAGCCAGCCGAGATAGGAACCCCAGGCGACGGCGGCGGGCGCGGTCATGGCGCGCAGGCCGGCAATGACGCCTATCAGCAGGGCGAGAATGTAAAGCACGATCGACCCCCTCAAACCGAGACCGTCGCGTGGTCTCGCGACGGAAGGCTAGCACAAGCCAAGCATTTCGCCACGGGGCTTTGTCTCACAATCGATTATGCTTTGGCAGCAGACGAAATCTGGAGGTATCGCCATGACGGCAAGCGAGCGCATGAAGATGGCGGCGGGCGAATGGTACACCTGCATCGACGATGAGCTGGAGGCATTGCGCGTCGCCGCGCGCGATGCGGTGTTCGAGCACAACGGCCTGCCGCCCAGGCAACGCGGCAACATCGCACTGGCCCTGCGGGCGCTGCTCGGCGGGGTCGGCGAGGGGGCTCGCATCGAGGCGCCGTTCCATTGCGCCTACGGGTTTAACATCCATCTCGGCGAGGGGGTCTTTCTCAATGCCGGCTGCACCATCCTCGATACCGCGCCGGTGCGCATCGGCAAGGGCGCCCTGCTCGGCCCCAATGTGCAGATCTACTGCGCCGAGCATCATCGCGAAGCTGTCGGCCGACTGGCCGGACTGGAAATCGCCAGGCCGGTAACGATCGGCGACAACGCCTGGATCGGCGGTAGCGCGGTGATCCTCGCCGGCGTCAGCATAGGCGAGGGCGCCATCGTCGGCGCGGGCGCGGTGGTGAGGCGCGACGTGCCGGCGAACACCACGGTCGTCGGCAACCCGGCGCGGGTCGTCACGCGCCGATGAACGCACCGGCGTTTTGAGCGGTTTTTGAGAATTCACGCCGGTACCGCACCGGCGAGGTCCTGAGCCGCGCGGCAAAGTGCTGGCGCAGCGAGGTGGCGCTGCCGAAGCCGGCTTCGAAGGCCACGATGTCCATCGATTTGTCCGTCTGCTCCAGCAGCCTCTGCGCAAATGCCACGCGCTGGTCGGCAAGCCAGTCGCCGAAACTTGTGCCTATCGACTTCTGGAAGCGGCGCGTGAAGGTGCGGCGGGTGAGGCCGGCCGCATCGGCGACGCTGTCGAGGCTGTGCGGTTCGCCGAGCGCCGCCCGCACCTGGTCGAGAGCGCGCGTGAACCGGTCGGCATTCGGTGTCGGCGCAAGCGGGCGCTCGATGAACTGCGCCTGGCCGCCCTGCCGATGCGGCGAGAGCACAACGTGGCGGGCAAGCCGAAGGGCGGCCTCCGCGCCATAGCGGGCGCGAACGATGTGCAGGCAGCAGTCGAGGCCGGCGGCGACGCCGGCGGAGGTGACGATGTCGCCATCGTCGACATAGAGCACGTCCGCATCGATCGCGATGTCGGGATGAAGCACGTGCAGCCGATCCGTATAGGCCCAGTGGGTTGTTGCCTTGCGCCCGGCCAGCAATCCGGCGCCGGCAATGGCGAAGGTGCCGAGGCACAAGCCGACAATGAGCGCGCCGCGCCGATGCGCGCGCTGCAGCGCGTCCTTGAACGGCGCGGCCAAGGGATCCTCGAGATCCTTCCAACTCGGGATGATGACGATGTCGGCCTCGTCGAGCGCCGAAAGCCCATGCGGCACGACGATGCTCAGCCCCGCATCGGTATGAATGGGTCCCTCGTCCATCGCACAGACACGGAAGTCGAAGCGCGGCAGCCCAAGTTTGGTTCGATCGGTGCCGAACACCAGGCACGGCACGGAGAGGTGGAACGGGCTGATGCCGTCGAAGGCGACGGCGGTGATGATCGGATTCTTCATGGCAAGCATCGCTCCGTTGAAAGCTGAATGTCCCAATTTTTTCGGATGATGTCAATCAGGCCACTTTTTTGGCTCGAAACATCGGCCTAGCTTAGCGCCCATCAACTCGGTCGAAAGGAAACCGCCATGTCAGCACCAGCCACCCAGCCACGCCGCGCGCTTGTCGTCGTCGATGTCCAGAACGACTACAATGGCGGCAATCTCGCCATCCAGCATCCGCCATTCACTAAGACCGTCGCCAATGTGGCGCGCGCCATGGATGCCGCCGCAGCGGCCGGCGTCAAGGTGGTCGTCGTCAAGCAGATGGCGCCCGAGACCTCGCCGATCTTCGCCAAGGGCAGCCATGGCGGCGAGCTGCATCCCGAGATCGCCAGGCGCGCACGCGACCACTATGTCGAAAAGACGCTGCCTTCGGCCTTCACCGGCACGGACCTTGAGGCCTGGCTGCGCGCCAACGCCATCGATACGATCGCGGTCGTCGGTTACATGACCCACAATTGCGATCTGTCGACCATCATCCACGCGGTGCATATGGGCTTTGCCGTCGAGTTCCTTTCGGATGCCAGCGGCTCGGTGCCCTATGCCAACAGCGCCGGCTACGCGTCCGCCGAGGACATACACCGGGTGGTGAGCGTCGTCTTGCAGTCGCGCTTCGCTGCGGTGCTCAAGACCGCCGAGTGGATCGATTGCCTGAAGACCGGGAAGTTGCCCGAGCGCGACACGATCTATGCGTCCAACCAGCGGGCCCTGCAGCGGAACGCCGCGTAACCGAAGCCGTTCAAAAGCAAGGGCGCCGCCAGGATGCGGCGCCTTTTTCTTGGCGCCAAATATCCAGCAAGAGCGTGAGCCATTTCACGGACGCCGTTCCGGTATTTTCAGAAAGTCGCCGCGCATGTGAATAAGCGCGGTTTGCTCGGGGGCTGGATTGAAGGCGCGCGTTGCACGAACCTTGGTCGTCCTGGCCCTCGCTGTCGGCGCGGCGCTGCTGCCATGGCCCGCCTTCGCGCAAGTTCCGCCGCATGCGCCAGGCACGATCTGCTTCACCCAGTTCTTCTGGTGCTGGGCGCAACCGCCCGGGCCGGCCGGCTATCCCTGCGGATGCCCGTCGCAATATGGCTTCGTGCAGGGTTATCTGGGCTAGTCGTCGGGGGGCGCGATGACGACATTCCACGATCCTCTTGTCTCCGGGTTGCTTGCCGACGCCAAGCTGGTTGCCGGCTACGGCCGCTACGGCGTGTTCAAGGACAGTGCGCTCTTCGCCGCGATCGGCGACGCGGAAAAACTCAGTGACGCGAGCGCAAGCCAGCCCGAGGTCGTCAAACTTCAAACGGTGCTCAACGACTGCTCCAGCACCGTGCCGTTTTCAACCCTGGCTGCGCTGCGCACCGGCTGGTCGCCGGGCGACATGTCGCGGCGGACCGCGCTCGCGACCTATTTCCTCATCGCCCTATCGGTGACGATGATGATCGTCATCGGCAAGCTGACCTATGTCTACAACAGGGGCGTCTCGATCAACGCGGAACTGCAGGAGATCGACAACAACGATTTCAGCGCTCGGTTCGGGCAGTCAATCAGGCAAGTCTGGGCGACCAAGAAGCAATTGAGCTCGGCCGCCGCCCAGCAGGCATCGGCGACCGATCTGACGCTTCTGAAGGACGCCTATTACAATTCCGTCGACAGCCTGCATTCGCTCGACCAGCGTTTTTCCTCGTTGCTGGTGCGGGCGCAGGGGTTCATGACGCAAGAGGCGCCATTTCCGCTCTGGGGCATGCAATGGGCCTATTGCAAGTTTTCGGCTTCCCCGGCCAAAGCGGGCGCGCCGCTTGATTTCTCGAACCCCAGGCAGATGGCGATTGACCAGTTCTGCGGCCAGCAAATCGCGCTGGCGCAACAGCAGAGCGGCGCCGCGAGCAGCCAGCCGCTCAAGCAGTCGGATTTCGATTGCAGGAACAACGGCAACACTCAAGGCGGCATGCAAGTCGTCAGTTCTACCGGCGTGGTCGAAGACGTGAGCGCGGATTTCGACGAGGCGACACGCGATCTGCAATGCGAAGGCGTCATCACCATCACGCCGAATTCGATTTCGACGCTGACTTTGCAGGCCAAGACGCTCAGCGAGGTTCTCAGCCCCTATGCGCTGTGGATCCTGCCCGCGCTTTACGGCGCGCTTGGCGGCATCATGTTCCACATGCGCATGATCCTGAACCCGCTTTTGCCCAATCCGCCGCTGTCGCGGCTCATTCATCGCATCGCGCTGGGCGGGCTTGCCGGCATGATCCTCGCCTGGTTCATGGCGCCGGGAACCAAGCTCGGCGGCGAGGTGACCGGCATAGGCTTCAGCCTGTTCACCTTCGCTTTCTTGTTCGGCTTCAGCCTCGATATCTTCTTCGCCATCCTCGACCAGTTCGTCTCGATGTCGGTCGCCGGCATCAAGAAGTTCGGCTCGCCTACGGTGGCGTGAAAGCCGGCGAAGAAAAAAGGGCGCCGCGGTGAGGCGGCGCCCGTGGTCTTTCAACTCGCTGTCTAGAACAGACCCTCGATCTGGCCAATCTCGTTCAAGAAGATCTTTTCCGAAGACGGCGCCTTGGGCAGGCCGGGCATGGTCATGACCTCGCCGCAGATGATGACGACGAAGCCGGCGCCGGCCGAGAGCCTGACCTCGCGCACCGGCACGGTGTGGCCGGTCGGCGCGCCGCGCAGGTTCGGGTCGGTCGAGAACGAGTACTGGGTCTTGGCCATGCAGACCGGCAGATTGCCGTAGCCGGCCTGCTCCCAGGCATGCAACTGGTCGCGGATCGACTTGTCGGCGATCGCCTCGTCGCCGCGGTAGATGCGCTTGACGATGGTGTTGACCTTCTCGAACAGCGGCATCTCGTCCGGATAGAGCGGCGAGAACTGCGAGGCGCCGGATTCGGCGATCTCGACCACTTTCCTGGCGAGGTCCTCGATGCCTGCCGAGCCCTGCGCCCAGTGCTTGCACAGGATGGCCTCGGCGCCCTGCGCCTTGACGAAGTCCTTCATCGCCTGGATCTCGGTTTCGGTGTCGGTGGTGAAGTGGTTGATCGCCACCACTGCCGGCACGCCGAACTGCTTCACATTCTCGATGTGGCGGCCGAGGTTCAGGCAGCCTTTCTTGACCGCCTCGATGTTTTCCTTGCCGAGGTCTTCCTTCTTGACGCCGCCATTCATCTTCATGGCGCGCACCGTGGCGACGATGACCGCCGCCGACGGCTTCAGCCCCGCCTTGCGACACTTGATGTCGAAGAACTTTTCCGCGCCGAGGTCGGCGCCGAAGCCGGCTTCGGTGACGACATAGTCGGCGAGCTTCAGTGCCGTCGTGGTGGCCACGACCGAGTTGCAGCCATGCGCGATATTGGCGAACGGGCCGCCATGCACGAAGGCCGGGTTGTTCTCCAGCGTCTGCACCAAATTGGGCTGCATGGCGTCCTTGAGCAGCACCGCCATGGCGCCGTCGGCCTTGAGGTCGCGGGCATAGACCGGCGACTTGTCGCGGCGGTAGGCGACGATGATGTCGCCGAGGCGCTTCTCGAGGTCCTTGAGATCGGTGGAGAGGCACAGGATCGCCATGACTTCGGAAGCCACGGTGATGTCGAAGCCGGCCTCGCGCGGATAACCATTGGCGACGCCGCCGAGCGAGCAGATGATCTCGCGCAGCGCCCGATCGTTCATGTCCATGACGCGGCGCCAGGCGACACGGCGAGTGTCGATGCCGAGCTCGTTGCCCCAATAGATGTGGTTGTCGATCAGTGCCGAAAGCAAGTTGTGCGCCGTGGTGATGGCATGGAAGTCGCCGGTGAAATGGAGGTTCATGTCCTCCATCGGCACGACCTGCGCGTGGCCGCCGCCGGCGGCACCGCCCTTGACGCCGAAATTCGGGCCGAGCGAGGCCTCGCGGATGCAGATGATCGCCTTCTTGCCGATGCGATTGAGCCCATCGCCAAGGCCGACCGTGGTGGTGGTCTTGCCTTCGCCGGCCGGCGTCGGGTTGATGGCGGTGACCAGGATCAGCTTGCCGTCCTTCCTGTCTTTCACCGACTTGATGAACTCGGCCGAGACCTTCGCCTTGTCGTGGCCATAGGGTAATAGATGCTCGTTCGGGATACCGATCTTGGCGCCGATCTCCTGGATCGGTTTCTTCTTGGCGGCGCGCGCGATCTCGATGTCGGACTTCACTTCGGCCATGACGGCTTTCCTCTGGATTGGGCGGTGGAAGGGACGGTTTTGATCATTTGTGCATGTTCGAAATGCCGCGCGGGCGCAAGGACAAGTTCTAACCCTGTCGCGGCCGCGGCGTCAACTTCCATGCAACTAAGTTTCCTGCAAAGAAAAACTGCTGTTCCCGGTTCGACCCTGTTCGGGTCTTCGGCCCCGGTCGCTTGCGGCGTATAGAAGCCAGAGCCAAGACCGTTCCGCCGTCTCAAAACAGCCGCTGAATACGCGAAAAGCGACAGAGGCAACGGCGCAAATCCACCATCGCAGTGTCGTCTCGAAAGACGCTATTGCGTGAGCACGTTGCTGATCTCGACCATGTTGGAGCGCACGCGCAGGATGTAGAAGCCCATCGTCGTCAGATGCGTCGGCAGGAGCCAGCCATCCTCGCGGCCGTTGGCGATGATGAAGGGCTGGATGCGCAGCGCCGAGACGAATTGCGAATCCATCGTGTCCCAAAGGCTCTGCAGGTGTTTTTCCTTGATCACGTTCTCGAAGTCGGCCTGGGCGCCCTTCATCAGGCCATAGTAGGCGTAGAGCTGGCCATAGGCGAACCAGAAGCGGTCGTCGGCGCGGGTATCGAACCAGCCATTGTTGTGGTTCTCCGCGCGCTCCTTGAGGATGGCCGAGGTGGATCCGATGTCCGAGGAGATGCGGTCGATATATTGCTTCAGATTGTCGGCACGGGCGTCGAAGGTCGCCTGGCAGGTGGCCAGCCGGGCGTTGAAATTCCGCAGCTTGCGCACCGCGTCGCGATAATAGCTCGGCGTCGGCGTCTTGGGGCCGAACGGGTTGAGGCCGAAATACCAGGTGTATTCATCGAACTGCAGATTGCCGCGCGCATCCTGCAGGTCGGCATCGATCTGCGATGTGGTGCGCACGCGGCCGAGATTGTCGGCAAGCTCGGTCGCGGTGCGCCGCACCGCCTGGTTGATGCCGCGCTGGAAGGAGGCCTTGTTGTCCATCCAGGGCGTGTTGTCCCAATCGATGCCGAACAGGCCGAGCTTGTAGAGGATCATCGAGGAGATCCAGGCATTCTGGTTGACGTTGAAGTCCGTCAAATCGGCGGCAACCTGGGCGATCGCCGAGTTGCCGCATGTCTTGGCCGTATCGGTGCCGCTGCCGGCCGAAACCTGCTCGCCCGCCGACACGTTCCGCTTCTCGAACGTGTAGGTGTCGGGATAGTTCGGGTCGAAATTGTTCCACCACTGCGTGGCGTAGAAGAAATTGGCGTAGAGGCCGATCAACACCAGAATGGCAAGGCCGACCACCGCCTTGAGGATCCAGCCGCGCTGGCCGTACCAGCGGCCAACCCACATGAACGGCCACAGGATGAGGCCGATGACGAAGCCGATGCCGCGGCCGATCCATTGAAAAATCTGGGTGACGAAGTTCACGATCGGATCAAGCATGGCTGTGGCACCCCTTAGCATGATGCCAAAAAGTTGCAGACTTTTTGGATAACATCATGCGCCAACACAATAAATTAGAACCAAATGACGGTTCATTTCGTTCTAGTCAGTCAGGCCGTAAAGGCGCGCGCGGAACGCCGCCTTGTCCTTCAAATATGTGGTTTTCAGAACGTCCACAACATGGCTTCGCCAGGCGTCGCTGAAGCCGTCATAGTCCTTGTAGAAGCCGGGCTTGTTGAAGACGTAGCGCGAAACGAAGTCCTGCGGCACGAAATCCGAGATCAGCTGGTTGGTCAGCCAGGCATCGGGATGATCGGGCTTGGCGCGCACGACCAGGAAACGCTGGGGCGGCGGCACATCCTCGATCTTGAGGTGGCCGAGCTGGGCGATCTCGCGCTTGGCGGCGTTGAGGAACGGGAAATTGCCGTCGCTGGCGATCAGGTCGGCATGGCCAAGGATCCAGGTCTGCAGCCAGACCTTGTCGACATCGGTCAGATTGCGGTTGGGCTCGGCATCGCGGATCAGCGCCCGCACGACCATTTCGGCGCGGTGCTCGAGATAACCGGAAGCCTCGATCCAGGAGGCGCGCGGCAGGTCGAGGCGGCCGGTGGCGGCCAGGAAGCCGAACACCTTGTCGGCGTCGTTGATCGACAGATAGCTCACCTGCCAGGGCCGCGAGCGGCGGAAGCCGGGAGCGGCCGGATCGCTGATCACCGTCGTCATATCGGGGTCGACGAAGACATAGAGGCCGCCGAAATGGCTTGTCCAGTAGGCGTTGTGGCGGAAGATAACCTGGTCCGGCACCAGCGCGTTCTCGCGGATGTCGCCGCAGACCTTGGCAAGGTCGACCATGCGCTCAAGCATGGCGTCGTCGCGCCAGGCGTCAGGCTCCTGCCTCAGCCGGTCGACGAGCTTGCCGAGCTCAGCCGCCTTGCCGAGCACATCTTCGGCCGACAACACCTTGAACTCGACCTGGTTGATCGACAGCAGGTCCTCGATGTCGTTGACCTTCGGGACCGAGTCCTCGATCTCGCCGTAGATGACGTCCTTGATGGTCAGCGCGTCGATCGCGCGCTGGTTCTTTGACATGAACTCGAACATCAGCTGCGAGGTGTTGGAGAAGGCGGTGTGGACCACCGGCAGGTCGATCTGCGACGGCGTCAGGATGATGAAGCGGCGGTTGACCTCATTGGGGTCGAGATAGTCGTAGTCGCCGCATTCCTCGGCGATCTCGGGCGAGAAGCCGGTGCGGTCGATCTGGAAGCTCTCAAGCTTGGTGGGCTCGAGGCCGAAAGCGGCAAGCGCCTTGTTGTAGCGCTGGATGAGGTGCGGCTCGTCGATAGTGAGCAAGCGGCCGTAGATCAGCTCGTTGTCGCGCAGAAGGTCGGGCTTTTTTATTGCGCTCATCTTCCCTTCTCCCCGTTCACGGGGAGAAGGTGCCCGAAGGGCGGATGAGGGGCGCGAGCTCTCCTTCTCCCCTTGTGGGAGAAGGTGGCCGCGAAGCGGCCGGATGAGGGGTGCTCCAGGGAATGCCAGCGTCTCA
>NZ_VFWS01000350.1:0-1515 GCF_006443065.1 Mesorhizobium sp. B1-1-5
GCATCCTTGAGCAGCAGTGATCCGGCCGTGGTCGCCTCGCCGCAGACATCGAACAGGTCCTTGATCGAAATGATCGTTCCGTCGAGCGGTCCGAGCCTCACGCCGGCCCTCCGCCGCGCGTCGGCGGCATCGGCTGCGGCTCGTGCGGCTTCGGTATAGAGTTTCGTGAACACACGTTCTTCACCGGCACGGGCGGCGAGACGCGCAAGGATAGTTTCCAGGTGATCGCGGACGGATTGCATCTTCGGTGTCGGACTCCGGACCTCTGGGACGTCTTAAGCTTAGCAGCCAGCGCGTGGCGTGCCGAGACTTAACCCGGCGCGGGCGGTTTTGCACCCCTGGCGGACGCAAGGAAGAGAACGATGCTCTACAAAGGCAGCTGTCATTGCGGCAAGGTCGCCTTCGAGTTCGAGGCGGAACTGACCGAAGCCGTGCGGTGCAATTGCTCGATCTGCTCGCGCAAGGGCGCCTTGCTGTGCGCCGTTCCGCATCAGGCGCTGCGGGTGCTGGCCTGGAGCGACGAGATCGGCACCTACACATTCGGCAACTGCGCCATCGCGCACCGCTTCTGTCGCACCTGCGGCATCCATCCTTTCGCCGAGGATGTGCGCGAGGGGAGTGAACGCAGCGCCTACATTAACGTCAACTGTGTCGCCGATGTCGATCCGTCCGCCTTGTCGATCTTCGACTTCGATGGGCGTTCAGCCTGAATTTCGCCGGCAGCCTGCCGCGTCTGCCTGTCAGCGACGCCGCCATCGCAAAGGCAACGGCCCGAGAACCATGATGGTTCTCGGGCCGTTGCGCAAGTCAGGGATGGTTGTCGGGAGAGCCTACTCGGCGCGTTTTGGGGCGAGCAGAAACACCACGACTGCCGCCAGCAAAGTCGCCACGCCGCAATAGGCGAAGGCACTGGCGACGCCGGCATGATCGACCAGCAGGCCGCCAAAGACGGCGCCGAGCGCAATCGCCACCTGGAAGGTGGAGACCATCAGGCCGCCGGCGCTCTCGGCTTGATCGGGCGCGGCCCGCACCAGCCATGTCTGCAGCCCGACCGGCACCGCGCCGAAGGCAAAGCCCCAGGCCGCCACGGCGGCGGCGGCGATCGCCGGCGAGGCGCCGAAGACCAGCATCGAGGCGGCGGCCACTGCGATCAGCAGGGGTGCCAGCGCGACGGCGGCCTTGAGATTGCGTTCGGCCAGGATGCCGCCGGCGATATTGCCGAAGAAGCCGCCTATGCCATAGGCCAGGAGCACCAGCGAGATTGTCTCGATGCCGAGCATCGGGATCTTCTCGAGGAAGGGGCGCACATAGGTGAAGCCGGCAAAGTGCCCCGAAGCGACCAGCAGCACGACCAGCAGCGCCACCCTGATCGACGGGCGCTCCAGGACCTCGAGCAAAGTGCGGAAACTTGCCACGCCCATCGGCGGCAGTTTCGGAATGGTGGCCACCTGCACCAACAACGCCAGCGCGGCGACGACCGTGGCGATCATGAAACCCGTGCGCCAGCCCCAGATA
>NZ_VFWS01000351.1:0-1511 GCF_006443065.1 Mesorhizobium sp. B1-1-5
CACATAGGTCTTGAAATTCTGCCGCAGCCCGCGCGAAAAGCGGCCGAAGGGCTCACACCACGTCGAGGGCACTGGAGGGGTTCATGGCACTGTCTAGAGCGGAGAGGCAGCAAACTGCGCCCGCAATCGGCGGCACACCGTGAGGTTCTGAGCGGGGATCGAACGCAGGTGGCCGACAAGGACACCATCATAGTTCTGTCCACGGACGCGATCGCGGCCCGAGAGCGCGAAGCTGCCGTGCGCGAGTTCTATGGCCGCATCTGCATGCGGCTGGACCTTGCGCCGCTTGAACGCGGCGAGTTGCGGCTAAGCGCCTCCACCACCATCCTGCCAGGGGTGAGCGTGGCCCACGGGCAGGTCGCGCCCATGGCTTGGGAACGCACGACCGCGCTCCAGCAGGACGCCAATGACGACCTGGTGGTGTCCTGGATCGCGGGCGGGTGGCGTTTCGATACGGCACGGCACGAGGCGGTTGAGACCTCGCCCGGTGCGCCCTGCATCATGCCGATGGACCGGAGCTGGCGAGCGAGGGCGCAGAACGGCGATTGGACGATCTGCGCGCGATTTGCCCGATCGACGCTCACTCCTCTCCTTCGCCATGTCGGCGATCTCAGGCCGGATGCCATCAATCCCGGCACGCCTGAAGCGCGGCTTCTGCTGGCCTATGTCGAGGCGGTGGCGGGTGGGGCGATCGGCCCCGGTCTGGCGCCGCTGGCCGCCCAGCACATTGCCGATCTGTTCGCCGCGGCGGTCGGCGCCAACCGCGAGGTTGACCAGGTGGTCGCCGGCCGCGGCGTTCGTACCGCCCGCATGCATGCCATCAAGCGTTATATCGAGGAGAACCTGCACCGAGCGCGCCTCTCGGCAGAGACGGCGGGCCGGGGGCTGGGGCTCAGCCCGCGCTACATCAGGCGCCTTTTCGCCGAAGAGGGGCAGGGGTTTTCCGACTATGTCATGCAAAGACGGCTGGAGCGGGTCCACCGGCAGCTCGCCAGCCCGCTTTTTTCAGCAAGGCCGATCGCCGACCTCGCTTTCGAGGCGGGGCTGGTCGAACCCTCGACCTTCTACCGGCAGTTCCGGTCCCGCTATGGCATGACCCCATCGGAGGTGCGCGCCGGCCGCGCGCCGTGAGACGCATGCGGCCGCTCACGCATGGCAAACCCGGTCACCTGTTCCGTCAGTGCCACTTGCCTGTGTCGCCAGTGCGATACGCCTTTATCCCCGGTGCGGGCATGGTCGCGCCGGCGGACGCGGGTGCAACGGCATGCGCGGGAGCGGGGGCGAGCGGCCAGGCCTCCGTGACATCGGAAAGCTGGCCCTGGAGATAAAAATGCGTGCGGCGAGAAGCTTGATACTGGGCATTACGGTTTTCTGCGCAATTCTTCCGACCGAGGTCTTCGCGGCCTACAAATGCATGAATCCGGCAATCTGCAGGGCGGTCTGCGGCAGCTAAACATGCGGCAAGATCGCCGCGCGCGATCCCGACAGGAAGGCGATGGACCTGTCCAAAG
>NZ_VFWS01000352.1:0-1508 GCF_006443065.1 Mesorhizobium sp. B1-1-5
TGAAGCGGATCTTGAGGTCATTGGTGCCGAGCATGATGATGACGAGATCGAGCGTCGCATGGCTCTGCAGACAGGGGCGGAGATAGGTTCTACCGTTCTTGTGTGCCCCCTCGATCGGATCGTCGTGGACGGTGGTTCGACCGCTCAATCCTTCCTCGATGACATACCAGTCGGGGCCTAGCTGAGCGCGCAGTATCCCCGGCCAGCGCTCAGCCGGGCCATAGCGCTCGAGCGGCCCCTTGCCGGGGATCTGGCCGTGTGTGTTGGAGTCGCCGTAGCACAAGACTGGTCGCATGATTTTCCCGCCGGGACTGACCGCGCGCCGGTGCAGGACGAGCGCTCTTCATGATGAATAGCGGAGTGGCGAAAGGCAAGCAACGGAATAGTCATTCAACATGACTAACTATTGACAGGTCAAACCCACTATGCTTCTAAAGTGCCCGGAGGAGTTCTCGACCGTCATCATTGTCCAGCCGAAATTGGGCCTCGACACACATGTGTTCGGGGGCGGGAAAATTGCGTGCATAGGTCGGTTCGCGACGACAGGCATGCATCGGGAGAGCGTCTCGCGGCCCGTGCGCGTCCGTACGGCTGGAGCAACCACAAGGAGGAGTTCAATGTTAGGATTGCTGAAAACCGTCGGGCTGGGGATGCTCGTTGTATCAGCGCTTGCCGTAACGTCCCTGGCGCACGCGGAAGATATCAAGCTGATGGACGGAGTCGCGCCGCGCCACGACGACACGCGCTTGACCGCGGCCGGCGCATTCAAGAAGGATCCCCCCTGGGTCATCGGAATGAGCGACTTCGGCGTCAACGCCAACACCTGGACCGTGCAGGTCGCGCATGAGGCGGAAAATGCCGCGGCGAAGGACAAGCGCATCTCGAAGTTCATCCTGCTCGATGCCGGCTTCGACCAGAAGAAGCAGGTAGCCGATATCGAGGATCTGATCGCCCAGCATGTCGACGCGATCATCGTTCAGCCGGTGACCAGCACGTCCGCCAACGCCAGCATCGCCAAGGCGGTCGCCGCCGGCATCCCCGTCATCCTTCACACCGGCCGCATCGATTCCGATGCCTACACCACCGAAATCCAAGGTGGAGCCGAGCACTTCGGCAAGGTGATGGGCGACTGGCTGGTGAAAACCGTTGGCGACAACGGCAAGATCTGGGTCCTGCGCGGCCTTGCCGGCCACCCGGAAGACACCAACCGCTACAACGGGCTACTGGAATCGCTCAAGGGCACACATGTGCAGATCATCGCCGAGGAGCATGGCGACTGGCAGTATGACAAGGCCAAGAAGCTGTGCGAGACGCTCTATCTGAACAATCCGCAGGTCGACGGCATCTGGTCGTCCGGCGCCGACATGACGCGCGCCTGCGTCGATGTTTTCAAGCAGTTCGGCACGCCGATCCCGCCGATTTCGGGCGAGGGCAACAATGGCTATTTCGGCCAGTGGATCACGGATGGATTCAAGTCGATCTCTCCGGAATACAGCCCGGCCCAGGGT
>NZ_VFWS01000353.1:0-1505 GCF_006443065.1 Mesorhizobium sp. B1-1-5
GTTCCAGTCCCTCCGGGCCACCAGTTAGTAGATATCAATGCCTTGCGCCTATCCTTTGAGTTTGAATTGAGCGTTATTGGATAAGTCAATTATTTTCATGAGAAAGGGTTTTGGGCCGGCACGTTGATTTTTCTCCTTCTCGTTAACGACTCGTCACACGTAGCTCACGACTCGCGGCTTCGAAAGACCTTTCAGGAACCCGTGCGGCAATCGGCGGCTACGACGTGCAAATAGGCGGGTTTTGGTGTCGGTCTGGGCACCCTCTGGGGTTAATGCCGTCCACGGGCGGCCAAATCGTCTGGGAGCCTTCGCCCCTAGAGCGCCAAAGCCCTCTTGAGATCGTCGTGCTCGAAGGCGCTCGCCATGCGGTTTATCTCCGCCGATCGGGCGCCTACGGCCCTGGCAACATCGCGCCAGGCCGCAGTCACCGTGGCGACCTCCTTGATGATCGTTCGCGCCTGCACGAGCGTCAGCGCAAAAAACCCGGCGGCAGCCTCCAGCAAGTCGACACGCCGGTGATGGCGGGCGCCAAGGTTCCTAGGCGGCCGACGCCGACAGGTCCAGGCCCTCCGCCAGAGCTTCGCGGAAGGCGCGGATCGGCCGAGCGAGGCGGCCATCCGGCGGACGACGCAGCAGCCAAGCGCGGAGATGCAGGTCGATGCCAACCGTATCGACAACGGTTACCGCGGCGCGCCAAAGGCTTGTCTCGTAGGCCATGGGCGTGACCATGCCAAGGCCAAGCCCGCGCGCGACCAATGACATGCGAAGCTCCGTGCTCAGCGCCTCGACGGCGACGTGGAACGGCAGGCGCTCGGCCTCGAAGCGTTGGGCGAGAGAGGCCCGGAAGCCGCACCCGTTCTCGTTCATGATCCACGGGAACCGTGAGAGATCGGACAATGTCGCCGGGTTGGGTACCTCCATCCGGCTCGAGGCGATGACAAACACGGATTGCCGGCCGAGGTCGTCCGCAGCAAGCTCGGCCGGTGGAGTCACGGCCTCGTCGAGGCAGAGGGCGACGGCATCGAGTTCATTGCGGAGCACTTGCTGCATCAGCCGGGGCGACCAACCGGATGTGACCCGCAAGGCAACGCTCGGAAATTCGCCGCGCAGCCGGTCGATCGGGCCGGCGAGTGCCGTCTCGGAGAGATATGGCAGAATGCCAATTCGGAGCTCGCCACCAACTTCGCCCCGAGGCGAGACACTGGCCTTCATATCCTCCGTCAGACGCAGCACGCGGCGCCCCTGCTCGTAGATCGTCTCGCCGGCCGGCGTTGGCCGAAGCGGCTTGGAGTGCCGGTTGAGAAGGCTGCTGCCGAGGCTGGCTTCGAGATTTTGCACCCGCCGGGTCACACCAGGCTGCGTGAGGTTCAGCCGGCAGGAAGCCGCGACGATGGAGCCGGTTTCGACAACGGCGATGAAGGCTTCGAGGTCTGGAATGTTCATGCCAATCTCGCATAGTAATCATACCGAGTATTGAATTGTATCATATCGACGCAGCGGCATAC
>NZ_VFWS01000354.1:0-1499 GCF_006443065.1 Mesorhizobium sp. B1-1-5
CGCTGCCGGCCTATGCGGCGGTAGAAACCGCCAAGGCGGCGATGGCGGAAGCCGCAAGCTCCGGCAGGCCGCTTGCGGAAGCGCTCATCGGGCATGATTTCACCACGGCGATCGGGCCGGTGCTCTTTGATGCGAAGGGCGACCTCAGCCGGAATCCGTACCGCGTCTTTCGGTTCGATGGCGCCCGCTTCGTACCGTTGGAAAGCAACTGATGTTTCGCACCGGCCCGCGCAACCTGATCACCGATGTCGCCGGTCTCAGCGTCGGCAATGCCTCCGATGCCCGACTGAAATCCGGCGTGACGACGGTCCTTTGCGACGAACCGGCCGTAGCCGGCGTCCAGATCCTGGGCGGTGCGCCGGGCACGCGCGAGACGGACCTGCTCGAACCCCACAATTCGGTTGAGACGGTCCATGCCGTGGTGCTGTCGGGCGGGTCGGCTTTCGGCCTCGACGCAGCGTCCGGCGTACAGGCAGCACTGCGCGAGCGTGGCATCGGCTTCGAGGTCGGCGGCTTTCGCGTGCCGATCGTGCCGGCGGCGATCCTGTTCGACCTGCGCAATGGCGGCGACAAGGATTGGGGCCGCTATCCGCCCTATCGCGAGCTCGGCTACGAGACGGTGCAGGCCGCCGGTTCGGATTTCCAGATCGGCACGACCGGCGCCGGCACCGGCGCGCTGACCTCCGGTCTCAAGAGCGGGCTTGGCTCGGCTTCGACGCTGCTTGACAATGGCGTCACCATCGGCGCGCTGGCGGCGGTCAATCCGATCGGCTCGGTGACCATCAGCCGAAGCCGCCATTTCTGGGCGGCTCCGTTCGAGATCGGCGATGAATTCGGCGGGCTTGGCTATCCCTCGCCAATGCCGGACGACGCCAAAAGCATCCTCTTGAAGTTTCGCGACAAGACGTTCACGGGCAAGGCGGATGCCGGCGGCAACACCACCATCGCCGTTATCGCCACCGATGCCGTTCTCACCAAGGCCGCCGCAAAGCGCCTGGCCATGTCAGCGCATGACGGTTTCGTGCGGGCCATATGGCCGACGCACACGCCGGCCGATGGCGATCTGGTCTTCGCGCTGGCGACCGGCAGGAGCGGTATCCGGCTCGAAGCCGACGCGGCAATCGACCTTTATGCCGCGGCAGGCGCCACGATGGCGCGCGCCATCACGCGCGGCGTTTTCGCCGCGACGCCCGCCGAGGGCGATCTGTTTCCGGTCTGGTCTTCGCGCTGACTTATACGCGATCAGGTGGGGTCGGACTTTTCTTCCTCGAAAGTGACCGCGACGTCGGAATTCGCCGACAGCCAGACCTTCTTTCCCTCGACCTCCGCGACAAGGCTCAGGGGAATGAAATGATGGTGCCCCTTATGCGTGCCCATGCCGCTGTCGGACTTGGTCAGCTTGATCCGCTGCCCCTCGACTTTGTCGACCGTGCCGACATGAACGCCATCGGCACCGATCACTTCCCTATGCTCACGAATTTTGCTGGTGTCGGTCATGG
>NZ_VFWS01000355.1:0-1496 GCF_006443065.1 Mesorhizobium sp. B1-1-5
ACTACCGAGCCGAATAACGGCTACGAATTCGGCGATGCCATCGAAACGCGAGTTCATCCGCCTATTGTAGCTTCAAACGCAATAGTGAGTCCACCAGGCCGGCACTAATCTGCTGAGGAGTATCCCTTTATATCTTCTGGAGCTTTAATTCTCCACAGGAGCCGCCCCATGCCCTCTCTATTCGATTCCTTCGATCTAGGTCCCGTCCACCTCACGAGCCGCATCGTCATGCCGCCGATGACGCGCACCCGCACCTCCGAGGGTGCTCTTCCGACAGATGGCGACCTCCCGAACGAACTGACCATCAAAAATTACGGTCAGCGAGCTAGCGCCGGCCTGATCATCTCCGAAGTCAACGACGTGGATCAGTCCAGCCACGGCTACGCGCGGATTCCCGGGATTCACTCCGAAGCCCAGAAGCAGGCCTGGCGCCCGGTGACCGAAGAGGTTCATCGTCAGGGCGGCACCATCTTCATGCAGCTGTGGCATGTCGGCCGACTGGCGCATTCCTCGCTTCTGCCGAACGGCCAGGCGCCAGTGGGCGTGACCGCGGAACAGGCCGTCGGCTCAGAGGTGTTCGCCCATGGCCCGGACGGCCGGTTGCGCTTCATGGCGGCAGAGACGCCGAGGCCGCTCAGCACCGAGGAAGTGACGGGCATGGTGGGAACCTTCGCCAAAGCCGCCGCCAATGCGCGGGAGGTCGGGTTTGACGGCATCGAGATCCATGCCGCCAACGGCTATCTGATCGAGCAGTTCATGAACTCGGTGCTCAACACCCGCACCGACCGCTACGGCGGCGGCAGCATGGAAGATCGTGCGCGCTTCCTGATGGAAGTCGTCGACGCGGTAGTGGCGGAATTCGGCGAGGGACGCCTGGGGGTTCGCCTCTCACCGTTCGGCAAATATGGTTCAATGCCCGCTGATCCGCTCGTCGAGGAGACGTTCCTGTACATCGTCGAGCAGCTCGGGCGCCGCGGCGTGGCCTATGTCCATCTGCTCTACGAACTGCTGCCCGACGGCAACATGGAATCGGCCACGTTCGAGGCGCGCCATCTCGACCATGACATGCTCGCCAAGGCGCGAGCGTCGTTCCCCGGCGCGTTCATATGGTGCGGCGGCTTCAATGACGTCGAGCGTGCCCAAGCCGCGCTCGCTACCGGGCTGGTGGACCTGATTGCCTATGGCAGGCCGTATATCGCGAACCCGGATCTCGTCGAGCGTCTTCGGAGCGGCTGGCCATTGGCCGTAGCGGACCGGTCCGTCTATTACACCCGCAATGGCGAGGTGGGGTACACGGACTTCCCCACCTATTCGAAGAATGGCGCCGCAAGCAGGGCCGCCTGACACGACGATAGGCCGAGCAGGAGTCCGGCGCAGCGCCACGCACTCCTGCCGGTCGAGACGACCTCCATAGGTTCCGGCGGAGTCGCCCTGTGCCCGCGCAGATCCTGGATCTGGGTGCGCCTGACCGCCCTTCTTTCACGACAGGCAGAAAC
>NZ_VFWS01000356.1:0-1495 GCF_006443065.1 Mesorhizobium sp. B1-1-5
TCGAATATTTAGCCATTCGCAGCCAGTCGGCGCTCTTCGACATCTCGCCGATGACCAAATACCGCGTCGAGGGACCGGACGCCGAGGCCTTCCTCGACCGCGTCACGCTGCGCGACGTGACCAGGCTGAAGCCGGGCCGCGTCCATTATACCGCGTGGTGCGACGACGAGGGCTTCGTCCTCGATGACGGCACGCTGTTCCGGCTCTCGCCAACGCGGTTCCGGCTGTGCTCGCAGGAGCGGCATTTGCCTTGGCTGCTCGACAGCGCCATCGGGTTCGATGTGACGGTGGAGGAAGAGACCGAAGCCGTCGCGGGCCTGGCACTGCAAGGTCCGACCTCTTTCGCCGTGCTGCGTGATGCCGGTTTTGCCGATGTCGAAAAGCTGAAGGCATTCGACCTCGCCGAATTCCCGCATGATGGCGAAACCGTCACCATCTCGCGCACCGGCTTCACCGGCGACCTCGGCTATGAATTGTTCATGCCGGTCGACAAGGCGCTTAGCCTGTGGGACCGGCTGATGGCGGCCGGCGAACTGCGCGGCATCCGCGCCATCGGCTACACCGCGCTCAACCGCGCCCGGCTCGAAGCCGGGCTGATCGTCGCCAATGCCGACTTCACGACAGCCGAACACGCCATCCGCGCCGACCGCTTGCGCATGCCCGACGAGATCGGGCTCGGCTTCATGATTGATCTGGAAAAGGCCCATTTCAACGGCCGTCGCGCCATCTTCGAGGCGCGCGCCAAGCGCAAGCTGCGGCATGTGCTGGTCGGGCTGGAGATCGAAGGCAACATCCCGGCCGCACACGCCCTCGTCTATCACAGAAAGAGCCAGGAGGTCGGGCTGGTCAGCGCCGCCATGTGGTCGCCGATGGCCAAGCGCAACATCGCCATCGCTTCGCTGGTGCGACCATATGGTGATACTGTCGTCGACGACCTCTGGGTCGAGATCTACGCAATGCGCGAGCTGCAATACCAAAAGCTGATGAAGCGGGCCAAGGTGGTGCCGCGGCCGTTCATCAAGCTCGATCGCCGCACCGCCAATCCGCCGGCGGATTTCTGACCATGGACGAGGAAGCCGACAAGCAGCAAGAAGAGGCGGCCGAACAGTGGGAACTGGGGAACACGCCGCTCGGCGAAAAATGGTCGGGCCGCACACGCTATGCCGCCGCCATGTTCTTCTACAAGCGCGGCGAGATGAGCGCCGAGACGCTTGAGGTCTACCGCATCTGCGCGCGGCTCGATTCGGAAAACCCGCTGCCGATCATCCGCGACCGCGGCGTCGGCAAGGACTGGCTGAAGCGCATGGGGTTCGGCTGACCTGCCTATCCTATGGTTCTTTCCAGCATGGCCAGCCAGTTTCGGTAGGCGATCTTTTCGATCAGCGCGCGGCCGAAGCCGCGTGCGGCGAGCGCATCGATGAGCTTCGGCAGACCGGCGGCGTCGCCAATGACGGCCGGGATCATGGCTCCGTCGAAATCGGAGCCGAGGCCAACC
>NZ_VFWS01000357.1:0-1493 GCF_006443065.1 Mesorhizobium sp. B1-1-5
AGCTACGACACCGCCCGCCTCGGCCGCTTCGCCCGCTATGCGATCGGCTTCCAAATGGCGATGGAGCACCCGTTCGGCATCGGGCCTCTGGTGTTCGGCACCATCTTCGGCGAGGACACCCACGACATCTGGCTGATGATGCTGATGGACTATGGCTGGCTCGGCTTCGTATCGTTCCTGACGCTTGTCATCTGGACGATATGTGCCGGATTCCGCATCCTGCTGCGCGACCGGCCGTGGCAGCCCTATCTCCTGTGCGCCTATGTCGCCTTCATCGGCAATGTCGGGCTCGGCACCTTCATCGACATCGACCATTGGCGCCACGTCTACCTGCTGCTCGGATTGGTCTGGGGCGCGATCGCGCTGGAACACCGTCATCAGCGGCAATTACGGCCGGCGATGCCGAAAGCTTCACCTGACCGCGGAGCGCTATCGGCTCGATAGTCGCCGCCGCCGACAGGCAGCGCGCGCTGCCGCTGTCGCACGATCATGGCCGGCGAAATTCGACGCGGCGACAGGCCCGATTATCGTTTTGCGGCATCGCTGTCGGCCGCGGCGCGAGACAGGAACATCTGCGTCGTCTCGGCGAGGTGGCTCTTGAGCCAATCCGCCATCGCTTCCTCTTCGCGCAGATTCTGCTCACAGACACGCGCCACCTCGGCCTCCCCTTCGGCGTGGGCCGCGGCGATGAGCATCATGTAGGAGGCAATCTCCATATGCTCGAAAGTATAGCTGGCGAGCGACCCCTTCATCACCTCGTCGCCGGCAAACACGCCGCTGATCGACTGGGCCATGGCGGTGAGCTTGCCACCTGCGTCTTTCATCGCGGAAGATCCCTCTCCGATCCGGTCAAGGCAGGTTCTCAGCCGTGAGGCCTGCTGTCGCGTCTCGTCGAGATGCTGACGGATCCGGTCACCGAGCTCCGGATAGCTTTCGAGGCGTGACAGTTGTCCGGAGAGCATCGTCGCGGCCTGCTCCTCCATGGCGTGAGCGTCTCTCAGCCACTGTATCAACCAGTCGCGCGATTGTGTCATGAAGGTCTCCCTCGGGTTGCTCGCCCAAACCGCGAGCGGAGAGGATTGTTCCGCCCGGACTATGGCAGGTTCGGCTAGAGGCGCTGCCAACGCGCGGATTGGCCGCCGACGCGACGGTCACTTCTTGCTCTGGCCCGAGGCATCGGCCAATGCCGGTTTCACCAGCTTGCTGCGGATATCCCGCGCCATTTGCAGATGCTCAAGTACGGCCGGCAGGATATCCGAGGCGAAATGCTGGACATCCGGATCCTGGCCGGAGCCGATATCACATTCAAGGAGTTGCACAGTCTTCTGATGGTCGACGATCTGGCCGCTGATGTAAGCCAGATCGAATTCGACGCCTGTAAGCTTTTCCAGCCTGGTACGCATCTCCTCGTGCTCGGCATCCAGCCCAGGCGGAAGCGGCATCTTGGCCGCTTCGGCGAGCGACTTCAGCCTGTCGTTCGCCCTCTGGTGGTC
>NZ_VFWS01000358.1:0-1491 GCF_006443065.1 Mesorhizobium sp. B1-1-5
GTGGCGAAGCCGGCCGTTATGGTCCAGTCGAACATGCTCTTGTGGCTGGTATCCTCGCCGGTGACGAGAAACACCATCGGCTGGCCACGCAGCATGACCCCCTTGGTCTCGTCGGGCATCCGGATGACAGGGGCGGCGCTCATTTGATCCTCCATCGGTTCGCTGCTTTTTCCCGCAGCCACCGGCACAGGATGCCTCTACCCGGCCGGCCGGTCGTGAAGCCGTTGCGAAATCATTGCGAAAAGATCGCAAACGGTATCTCCTTCGGGAATGGAAAAAAGCCTCGCCTTTGGCCCCTTTCGCATCGACGGCGAAGCCGGGATCCTGTTCCACGGTGACCAGCCGACGCCGCTCGGCCAACGGGCCGTCGCGCTGCTGGCGCTGCTTGTCGAACGCACGGGCAAGCCGGTTCCCAAGCAGGCGCTGATCGACGCCGCATGGCCGGGCCAAGCGATCGAGGACAGCAATCTGACGGTGCAGATCGCGGCGGCCAGGCGCATGCTGGAGAGCGCGGCCGGCGGCGGAAGCTGGATCGAGACGCTGCCGCGGCACGGCTATCGCTATGTCGGGCCCGAGGTCGCGATCGGTGGTCTCGGCCCCGAGGCGGCAACGCTGACATGGCCCGGCAAGCCTTCGATCGCGGTTCTGCCGTTCTCGAACCTGAGCGGTGATCCGGAGCAGGACTATTTCGCCGACGGCATCGTCGACGACATCACCACCGGCCTGGCGCGCATCAACTGGCTGTTAGTCATCGCGCGCAACTCCTCCTTCACCTATAAGGGGCGCGCGGTGGACGTGAAGCAGGTCGGCCGCGAGCTCGGCGTCCACTATGTGCTTGAAGGCAGCGTGCGCAGGGCCGGCGGCAGCGTGCGCGTCACCGGCCAGATGATCGACACCTCGACCGGCGCCCACATATGGGCCGAGCGCTTCGACCGCGCCTCCGCCGATATTTTCGCGCTCCAGGATGAGATCGCGCTGGCGGCCGTCGGCGCGATCGCGCCCAGCCTGCGGCGCGTCGAAATCGAGAGGGTGAGGCGCAAGCGCCCCGACAGTCTCGATGCCTACGACCTCGTGCTGCGCGCCCAGCCGGACGTGGATTCCGGCATGCCCGAACGGGTGGCGCAGGCGCTCGTGCTGCTCGAACGCGCCATCGAACTCGAGCCGACCTATGCGCTTGCCCACGGCAATGCCGCCATGTGCCATCATTGCCTGTTCCTTCGCGCCGGCTTGCAGGAAGCCGATCGCGAGGCTTCGGTACGCCATGCCCGGCTGGCCATCCTGCACGGACAGGACGACGCGGCCGCGCTTACCCTTGCGGGGTTTTCGATCGGCATGGATGGACATGACCGCAAGGCCGCCTTCACCGCCCTGGAAGCCGCGCTTGCCGTCAGCCCGTCATCCGCCCTGACCTACATTCTGGGCAGCGTCATCCTCGGCTGGAGCGGCGAAGCCGAGCAAGCCATCGCGTGGAGCGAGCGCGGGATGCGGCTC
>NZ_VFWS01000359.1:0-1489 GCF_006443065.1 Mesorhizobium sp. B1-1-5
GTCCTCGAACACCGCCTCGATGATCAGGTCACTATCGGCGAGGTCGGAATAGTCGGTGGAGCCCTTGAATTGAGCGAGGCGTTGGCGCCTGGCATCTTCGGTCAAGGAGCCGCGCGAAACGGAGGCGGCATAATTCTTGTCGATCATGCCGAGCCCGCGCTGCAAGGCTTCCTCGCTGGTCTCCAATAAGGTGACTGGAAAACCGCCATTGGCGAAGGCCATGGCGATGCCGCCGCCCATCGTGCCGGCGCCGATGACGCCGACGCGGGCGATCCTGCGCCGGACAAGGTCCTTGCCCGGGATCTTTGCGGCTTCACGCTCGGCGAAGAACAGATGCCGCTGCGCCCGCGACTGATCGCCGGCAACCAGCTTCATGAACAGCGCGCGTTCGGCAGCCAGAGCTTCCTCGAACGACATCGTGACGGTGTTGCGCACCGCTTGCGCGCAAGCGATCGGTGCGTCGAGGCCGCGCGCCTTCCTGGCGAGATCCGCCGCCTCGGCATCGAAAGCGGCCAGCTCGGTTTTCTTGATCTCGTCATCGCGATCGCGCACCGGCGTGAACGGCCCGCCCTTGCGAGCGATCTCCCTGGCGAAGTTCACGGCATGCGTGATCACGTTACTCTCGAACACAGCATCGACCAGTCCGGCTTCATGCGCCTCATCAGCACCGACCAGCGCACCGGAAACGATCATCCTGAGCGCTTTGATCGCGCCGACGAGGCGCGGCAGCCGCACCGTGCCGCCGCCGCCCGGCAGCAGTCCAAGCTTCACCTCGGGCAGGCCGAGCCTGGCGTCGGCATCGGCAACGCGGAAGTGACAGCCGAGCGCCAGCTCCAGCCCGCCGCCCAGCGCGGTGCCGTGGATGGCGGCGACCGTAGGTTTGGCGATGGTTTCCAGCGTCCCAATGATGGCACGCAGCTCGGGCTGTTGCACCGGCTTGCCGAATTCGGTGATGTCGGCGCCGGCCACGAAGGTCCGGCCCGCGCACGCGACGACGATGGCTCCGACCGATGCGTCGTCACGCAAGGCAGCCAGCGCGTGCATCAGTGGTTCGCGGACATGAAAGCTCAGCGCGTTGACCGGCGGATTGTCGATGGCGACGATGGCGACGTCGCTGTCCCTGGCGACGCTGACAAAATTGGACAAGTTGACCCTCCCGACACCGGCTGCGATCCGGAGGGTTTACTAGGCTGCGCCGCGAATGGGAACCGCGTGCCGCACTGGCACAGGACTTGTCAGGACAGGCTGTAAGACGGCACGCTGGCGAGTTGCGGTTGAAGAGAAGCGAATATCACCGCACCGCCTTCTCCCCGCCTGCCGCCGTGATGACGCCGACTATGATCAGCCCGGTCAAAAGCAGGCGCACGCCGGCGCTGACGCCGAATGTGTTGAGCATGGTCAAAAGCAGCACCAGGAACAGCGCCGCGCCCCAGACGCCGGGCACATTGGCCTTGCCGCCGGCCACCGAGGTGCCGCCGATGACCACCAC
>NZ_VFWS01000036.1:0-35000 GCF_006443065.1 Mesorhizobium sp. B1-1-5
AGGCGACGGATGAGGGGTGTTCCAGGGAACGCAGACGTCTCACTCCGCTGGAACACCCCTCATCCGTCTCGGCGCTATGCGCCGATCCACCTTCTCCCACAAGGGGGAGAAGGCTAGGTGCCCTACATCCCCTGCATCGCGTCGCACGATACGTTTGGGTTCATGTCGGCGAAGGCGCCGGTGGGGCTTTGCTTCCAGGCCCAGACATGCAGCTCGTAAAAGGGGCCGAGGCCGTAGCGGTTGGGCGCGGTGTTGAAGTTGAACAGATGGCCTTCGAGCGAGGCCGGGCCCTTCGCGGTGATGTATTCGACCGCGATCAGCTTCAGCGTGCCGTCGGCCATCGGCTCGTACATCACCGCTTCCGGCTTGGCGACATCGACGGCGTCGTCCTTCAGATAGGCGGCGTTGACGTAGTGGATGCCCATGGCGCCGCCGGTGAGGCCGCTGGCGCAGGGGATCGGCGCGTAGCCTTCGGCTTTTGCCACCGCGACATCCTCGAAGCGGCTGTCGAGCGCCCGCACCTTTTCGGCGAGCGGATTGACGGTTTCGGCCGTGGCCGCGCCCGCCATCAGCATGATGATCGAGGCAGAAGCGCCGATAACGCATTTGACTAAGGTCTGAATGTTCATTTGTCTCTCCAATTGAGGCGCGCAAGCGGCGGTGGTCCGGCCGGTAAGGCCAACTCCGAACGCCGGCGGCGCCTGTCTGTAAAAGCGATGGTCGCTGATCCCGACCAGAGCGGTTCACCGAACGAACCGCTCCAAGTCTTTGTTTTGCGCAATTCCGGACGGAAAACCGCTGCGCAGTCTTCCTGGAATTGCCCTGCCCGGGATCAGCTGTGATGCCACCAATATTCCCAGTACTCGCGCGGGTTTTCCCGCTCGTGCAGGCCGATGTCGCGCTTCAGGTAATCGTCCTGAGGTGGCAGAAAGCGTCGCCGGTTTCGCAGCGGCGAAAGCAACGTCGACACAGCCCGTCGCATGAAGCCGCGCCGTGACGGGACGATGTCCGCCGCGGCGGATACAGCCTCGTCCTCTGGCACGGCGTCAGGTCCGCCGGCGACGGGTATGGTCTGCCCAACATGGTCTGCCCGATCAGCGATAAAAGTAGGGGTCGAGGACCCGGACCTCCGTGATCTTGTCGACGGGAAGCGAATTCTTCTGCGCGGTGCTGCGGATCGCCTCCGGCGAGGGCGCATCGTAAATGCAGAAGCTCTTGCTCTTGTCCGGCGAGACGAAGGATTGCACCCAGGTGACGCCTTTCTCGGCATTGCGAGCGATGACGCCGCCCATCGCGGTTGCGCCGGCATCGTTCATCGGCACGTGAAGCCCATCGGGGAAGGTACGTTCAATCAGGTAACGAGGCACGATCGGTTTCCTTTCATTGGTAAATTGCGCTCGGTTCAAGCGCGACCCAGCAGAAATCACCTTCGCGGCAGGCGCGCATCGGAGCCATTCCCCATATTGGCCGGGACGAATCCCTATCTTTGCGACGTTTCATGTGGAAGATGGCACCTCAATGTGTGGCAAGTCACATTGTCGCGCCGTTTCCCATTCTATCGCGGCGGCGGCCCGCCACGATGGAAATTCTGATTTGGCGAGAGAGTGACAATGCTTCTGGAACGGCAGACGCAACTGCAGCAAATGGATGCCTTGCTGGCGGATGCAACAGGCGGCCGCGGCCGTGTCGTGGTCCTGTCGGGGGAGGCCGGCGCCGGCAAGACGGCGCTGGCCGAGGCGTTCGCAAGCCGCTTGCGCAAGGACCTGACCGTGCTTCGCAGCGCCTGCGAGGATCTCTCCATTCCCGATCCCTTGGGGCCGCTTTACGATCTGGCGCGCGAGGCGCAGTGGGAGCCGCCGCGAGCGATCGACGACCGCCAGGTGCAGCGGCTGCCCTTGTTTTCCGAGGCGCTCGACGTTTTCGAAGCGAAAGGTCCTTGCCTGCTCGTCATCGAGGACCTGCACTGGGCCGATGACGCGACGCTCGATTTCGTGCGTTTCCTCGGCCGGCGCATTGCAAACATGCGCATCCTGCTTCTGATCACGGCGCGCACCGACCGCAGCGAAGGACAGATGCGCGTGCGCCGGGCGCTCGGCGAGATACCGGCCGGCAACATCCATCGCATAGAAGTGCCGCTGCTCAGCGAAAGCGCGGTGCGCTCGCTCGCCGCGGCGGCCGAGCGCGACGGCGACGCGATCTACCGCGCAACGGCGGGCAACGCCTTCTTCGTCACCGAGCTGCTCGCCGCCTCGGTCGATGGCGCGTTGCCGGCGAGCCTCCGCGACGCCGTGCTGGCGCGCGCCGAAAGACTGTCGCCCGGCGCCCGCTCGATGCTCGACGCGGTCTCGGTGTTTCCGCGCCGCGCCGATGCCTGGGCGCTGAGCGGCCTTTGCGGGATTGCCGCCGCCGGCCAGCTCGCCGAATGCGTCGCCAACGGCCTGCTCGAGGATTTCGGCGATGGCTATGCTTTCCGGCACGAGATCGCCCGCACGGCCATCGAGATGGCGCTGACGCCCAGCAAACGACGCGAGTACAATGAGCGCGCGCTGGCGGCGTTACGGGAAAATCCGCAAGTCGCCACCGCAAGGCTGGTGCATCATGCCGTGGAAGCACAAAGCCTCGACGTGGTGCGCGAGCTGGCGCCGGTTGCCGCGCGCGAGGCATCCCGCGTCGGCGCGCATCGCGATGCGGCGGGCTATTACGAGGTCGCGCTGCGCTATGCGGATATCCTGCCGATCGAAAAGCGGGCTGAACTTTACGAAGGACATGCCTTCGAGTGCCACCTGATCGGCCGCGTCGAGGCGGCGATGGAGGCGCAGGGCCGGGCGCGCCAGCTGCGCCAGGCGCTGGGCGACCGGCTCAAGGAAGGCGACAGCCTCAGATGCCTGTCGCGCTTTGCCTACCTGCTCGGCGATCGCGAGGCAGCGGACCGTTTCGGAGAGCAGGCCGTGGAGCTTCTGGAGACCGCGCCCGACAGCGCCGAGCTGGCGATGGCTTATTCGAACCTCTCGCAGCTGGCGATGCTGGCCGAGCGGCTCGAGGACGCGCTTTCGCTCGGCGGCAAGGCGGTCGAGCTGGCGGAGCGGCTCAACCGGGCGGACATTCTCTGTCATGCGCTGAACAATGTCGGCGCCGCCGGACAATGGCTGGATTTTGCCAAGGGGCGGCGCGATCTCGCCCGCAGCCTTGGGATTGCGCTGTCGGGCAACTACCAGGAGCATGCGGCGCGCGCCTTCACGAACTGCGCCTGCGTCGAGATGAACAGGCTCAACTTCAAGGAGGCGGCATCGTTCCTGGATCGCGGCATCGGCTATTGCGTCGAGAACGATCTCGCGACATGGCGCGACTATATGCGCGGCGTGCAGGCGCAGCTTTTGCTTCGCCGCGGCTTGTGGAACGACGCCGCGACAATGGCGCATGAGGTTGTCGACGACGACGCAACGACGCCGCTGGTGCGCTATCCGTCGCTGGTGGCGCTGGCAAGATTGCGCATCCGCCGCGGCGACCCGTCGGCCGAGCCGATCGTCGAAGAGATGAGGCGGTTCCTGGACAAGGGCATGGAGCTGCAGCGCCTGGTGGCGTTTGCCCAGGTGCTGGCCGAATCGGCCTGGCTTGGACAAGCCGACAGGCAGGAAGCCCTGCGCCTGATCGCGGTCGCCGAAGATCTCGCGCCGACGCCGACCGTGTTCGGCGAACTTGCCACCTGGCGGGAACTGTTGTCGCCGGGATCCGAACCCGGCGACACGGACGGCATGGCGGAGCCGCACCGTCTGCAACTGACGGGCGACTGGCGCGCCGCCGCCAGCCTATGGGCCGAAATGGGGGCGCCTTTCGAACAGGCAATGGCCTTGCTGCTCGGCGACGAAGCGGCGCAGCGCGAGGCGCTCGCCATTTTCGAGAACCTTGGCGCAAGGGCGGTCGCGCAGCAGGCGCGCAGCCTTATGCGGGAGAGCGGCGTCAATCACATCGCGAGAGGGCCGCGACAGGCGACGCGCGCCAACCAGGCCGGCCTCACGCAGCGCCAGATGGAAGTCCTGGAACTTCTCGAGCGAGGCTTTTCCAACAAGAAGATCGCCGCGCATCTGACCATTTCGCCCAAGACCGTCGATCACCACGTTTCGGCCGTGCTGGAGAAGCTGGAAGTCATTTCGCGCGGCGAAGCGGCGGCCGCGGCGCGCGCGTCGGGTCTGGTGTGAGGCTTGTTTTCTGCGCCTGAAGGAAACCGCCGGCCCCGGCGCTGCCCCTCATCCGCCCTTCGGGCACCAGCCGGCCCTTCGCTATCGCTCTGGGCGTTCGTCGTTCGAAAAGCCAAGCAATTGGCTTTTCGTTCCGCTGCGCGGACCACTTCTCACCCCGTTGAAACGGGGAGAAGGAAACAGGCGTCAGGCGAACGTGCCGTGGCAGTGCTTGTACTTCTTGCCGGAGCCGCAGGGGCAGAGCTCGTTGCGGCCGACCTTGCCCCAGCTCGCGGGGTTCTTCGGATCGCGGTTTTCCGGCGCGACGACGGCGTTGTCCTGACGTACCAGAAGCGCGGTCTCGCCGCCCTGGAAATCATCCTCGCCGGTGGAGCCGTCGATATGGCTGCCGAACATCTCGGGCGCTTCAGGCGGCGGCGCATCGGCCGCCTGGCGCACCAGCTCGACGCGCATCAGCTGCGCGGTGACGGCCTGCTCCAGATTGCCGAGCATTGCCTGGAACAGCTCGAAGGCCTCGCTCTTGTATTCCTGCAGCGGGTCGCGCTGGGCGTAGCCGCGGAAGCCGACGACCGAGCGCAGATGGTCGAGATTGACGATGTGCTCGCGCCACAGATGGTCGAGCGTCTGCAGCACCACCGAGCGTTCGACATAGTTCATCACGTCGGGGCCGAAGCGGTCGGCGCGCTCCCTGGCGGCGGCGTCGGCGGCGGCCGTGATGCGCTCGCGAATGTCGTCCTCGGCGATGCCCTCTTCCTTGACCCATTCCTCGACCGGCAGGTCGAGATTGAGGTACTGCGCCACTTCCTCCTTGAGGCCGGCGACGTTCCACTGCTCGGCATAGGCGTTTTCGGGGATGTTCTTGGCGACGATCTCCTCGATGACGCCTTCGCGCATCTCGGCAATGGTTTCGGCGAGACCTTCTCCGTCCATCAACTCGATGCGCCGCAGGAACACAGCCTTGCGCTGGTCGTTGGCAACGTCGTCATATTTCAGGAGGTTCTTGCGGATGTCGAAGTTGCGCGCCTCGACCTTCTTTTGCGCCTTTTCCAACGCCTTGTTGATCCAGGGATGGATGATAG
Source organism: Mesorhizobium sp. B1-1-5 (assembly GCF_006443065.1). NCBI lineage: Bacteria > Pseudomonadati > Pseudomonadota > Alphaproteobacteria > Hyphomicrobiales > Phyllobacteriaceae > Mesorhizobium > Mesorhizobium sp. B1-1-5. The sequence continues at coordinate 5,276 of NZ_VFWS01000036.1, forward strand.
CCTCGTCTTCCTTGAGGCCGAGCTTCTGCAGCATGCCGTCCATGCGCTCGGAGCCGAAGATGCGCATCAGGTCGTCCTGCAGCGACAGGAAGAATTTCGAGCGGCCGGGATCGCCCTGCCTTCCTGAACGACCTCTAAGCTGGTTGTCGATGCGGCGCGATTCGTGGCGTTCGGTAGCCAGGACGTAGAGGCCGCCGGCGGCCAGCGCCTTTTCCTTCAGGCGTTCGACGTCGGCGTGGATTTCCCTTTCCCGCGCCTCGCGCTCCGGCCCGGCCGGCATGTCGCCAAGTTCCTCGGCGATGCGCATCTCGGCATTGCCGCCGAGCTTGATGTCGGTGCCGCGGCCGGCCATGTTGGTGGCGATGGTGATGGCGCCGGGCTTGCCGGCCTGGGCGACGATGGCCGCCTCGCGCTCGTGGTGACGGGCGTTCAGCACTTCGAAGTCCTTGAAGCCGTCCTTGCGCAGGCGCTCGGCCAGCTGCTCGGATTTCTCGATCGAGGTGGTGCCGACCAGCGTCGGCTGGCCTTTGGCGCTGGCTTCGCGAATTTCCCTGACGATCGCCTTGTACTTCTCCTCGACCGTCCGGTAGACCTCATCGTCCTCATCCTTGCGGATGACCGGCAGGTTGGTCGGGATTTCGGTGACCTCGAGGCCGTAGATGTTGCCGAATTCCTCCGCCTCGGTCAGCGCCGTGCCGGTCATGCCGGAGAGCTTCTTGTAGAGGCGGAAATAGTTCTGGAAGGTGACGGAGGCCAGCGTCTGGTTCTCCGGCTGGATCTGCACGTGCTCCTTGGCCTCGAGCGCCTGGTGCAGGCCTTCCGAATAGCGGCGGCCCGGCATCATGCGGCCGGTGAACTCGTCGATGATGACGATCTCGCCATTGCGCACGATGTAGTCCCTGTCCTTCTGGAACAACAGATGCGCCTTCAGCGCGTTGTTGACGTGATGGACGATGGCGACATTCTCGACGTCGTAGAGCGACTCGCCTTTCAACAGGCCGGCGTCGCGCAGCATGTTTTCCAGCTTCTCGGTGCCGTCCTCGGTGAAGATCGTCGTCTTCTGCTTCTCGTCGACCTCATAGTCGGCCGGGCTGAGCTTCAGCATGAAGGCGTCGATGGTGTTGTACATTTCCGAGCGGTCTTCGAGCGGACCGGAAATGATCAGCGGCGTGCGGGCTTCATCGACCAGGATGGAATCGACCTCGTCGACGATGGCATAGGAATGGCCGCGCTGCACCATCTGCGCGCGCTCATACTTCATGTTGTCGCGCAGATAGTCGAAACCAAGCTCGTTATTGGTGGCATAGGTGACGTCAGCGGCGTAGGCGACGCGGCGCTCCTCGTCGGAGAGGCCGTGGACGATGACGCCGACGCTGAGGCCGAGGAACTTGTAGACCCGGCCCATCCATTCGGAGTCGCGGGTGGCGAGATAATCGTTGACGGTGACGACGTGGACGCCTTTGTCGGCGAGGGCGTTGAGATAGACCGGCAGAGTGGCGACCAGCGTCTTGCCCTCGCCGGTGCGCATCTCGGCGATGCCGCCATTGTGCAGCACCATGCCACCGATCAATTGTACGTCAAAGGGACGCATGCCAAGCACGCGGCGGGCCGCCTCGCGCACCGTGGCGAAGGCCGGAACCAGGAGATCGTCGAGCGCAGCGCCGTTGGCCAGATCCTGGCGGAACTTTTCCGTGCGCCCCGCAAGCTCGGCATCGGAAAGCGCCCGCATCTCGTTTTCCATGGCGTTGATGGCTTCGACCCTTGGCCGGGTCGACTTGACCCGGCGGTCGTTGGAAGAACCGAAAACCTTACGGGCGAGACCGCCGAGACTGACCATCCAATGGTCCTTTCGATAGCAATTTAGCCGTTTGCGACAGGCACCTGGCGGGCCTATCAAATCCGCGTGAGTGCGGACAAACGCAAAAAGCGCCCGGAAAACGGTTCTGGACGCCAAGTCGTTGGACAGATAAGAGGGGGCTCAATCGATGTCAACGCCGCGTTAGCCCTATCGGCAGCGCCAAATTCCGCCACAATTCGACTGATCTGGAACCCTTCCGCTCACGCGATCCTTATTGGCAATCCCCATTGGAGTTTATCTTGATGTCCCTGTCGATCCGCCGCGCCTCGCTCGCCAGCCTCGGTCTGGCCTTCGGGCTCTCGGCTCTTTGCCTGTCTCCGCTGATGGCGCAAGAGACCAAGCCCGCCCAGCCGGACGCCACGGCGCCCGCGGCTGCTCCGGCGGCGCCGGTCGATCCCAATGCCGTGATCGCCACCGTCAATGGCGAGACGCTGACCGAGGCCGATCTTCGTCTCGCCGAAGGCGAACTGTCGCAGCAGTTCGCGCAACTGCCGCCTGAACAGCGCCGCGCGGCGGCCCTTTCGGCGGCGATCGAAATCCGCGTCATGGCCAAGAAGGCCGTCGACAGCGGCCTCGACAAGGACGCCGACTTCCAGCGCCGCATGGCCTTCCTGCAGGCACGGGCCCTGCATGGCGAGGTGGTCGAGAAGGAAGTGGTCGACAAGGTGACGGACGCCGAAGTGCGCGCCCGCTATGACCAGGAAATCGCCAACACGCCGCCGGTCAACGAAATCCATGCCCGTCACATCCTCGTGAAGACAAAGGAAGAGGCCGAGGCGATCATCAAGCAGCTCGACGGCGGCGCCGATTTCCAGAAGCTCGCCAACGAACACACCAGCGACCCGAGCGGCAAGACCAGCGGCGGCGATCTCGGCTGGTTCGGCCCGGGGCAGATGGTGCCGGAATTCGACAAGGCGGCGTTCGCGCTCGACGTCGGCAAATATTCGAAGGAGCCGGTGCAGTCGCAGTTCGGCTGGCACGTCATCAAGGTCGAGGACAAGCGGGCCAAGCAGCCGCCGGCCTTCGACGACGTCAAGGACCAGGCCAAGCAGGCGGTGATCCGCGACAAGTATTTCGCCATGGTCAAGGAGCTGCGCGCAGCCGCCAAGGTCGATATTCCGGACGAGAAGCTCAAGAAGGATGTCGACACGCTGGAAGCCGGCAAGTAGTCCGCTTGCAGCTGGATGTTCTAAAAGGGCGCCTTCGGGCGCCCTTTTAGCATTCGGGGTCAAGCCTTCATTATGCCCCGCGTGATGTAGCGTATGGCGGCGCGGATCGCCGCCGCGTCCTCGTCGAGCCGTTCGGTCAAAAGATGCCGCCAGGCGAAGGAAGCGACCAGGTCGGCGACGATCCCGGCATCGACGTCGGGCGCCACCTCGCCCCGCGACTTGGCGCGCTCGATCATCCGGCCGGTATGGCTGCGGCGTCCTTTTGAATATTCGGCAAGCGCGGCCGCGGCCGTCTCGTCCGACTGCGCCTCCGCTATCAGCGAGCGGAAGATGTTGCCCGACGGGGTGTCGCGCCAATGCGCGAACAGATTCTCGAGGAAGCCGGCCAGATCGTCCTCGACATTTCCGGTGTCGGGCGTCTCGACGCGCTTCTGCCGCTGGTAGATCTCGATCAGCAGGGCCGCCTTGCTCGGCCACCAGCGATAGATGGTCGGCTTTCCCGCCCGCGCCCGCCGGGCGACGGCCTCGATCGAGAAGCCGGCATAGCCCGCCTCGCGCAACACCGCCTCGGCGGCGTTGAGGATGGCATCGGCGCTCTCGGGACTGCGTTTTGCGCCGATCGACTTGCGCCCGCGAGCGGCGGCTTCGCCCATCGAGGTCTTCCTTGGCCGGTGAATCTGCAGCCGATCATATTGGCTTCGGCGACGAAACGAAACGACGTGTTTCCAATTGCAAGGCCGCCGGCCAAGCCGGGCAGGGCGCGGCCAGAACGCCTCTTGCGCCGGCGCGCGCTATCAGGCAAACCGGCCTTCCTTTCGTGTTCTTGCCGCTCCGGGATACCGATGTCTGCTACGATTTCGCCGCTCGCACCGAAGAAATATCCGAATATGCCGGTCATCGAGGGTGTGCGCATCGCGACCGCCGAAGCCGGCATCAAGTATCGCAACAGAACCGACCTGCTGGCCATGGCCTTCGATCCGGGCACGGCTGTCGCCGGCGTGTTCACCAGGTCGAAATGCCCGTCGGCGCCGGTCGACTTCTGCCGCCAGAACCTGCCCGCCGGCAAGGCGCGCGTGCTGGTCGTCAATTCCGGCAATGCCAACGCCTTCACCGGCAAGAAGGGCCAGGCTTCGACCGCGCTGACCGGCGAGGCGGCGGCGAAGGCCGCCGGATGCTCCGAGAGCGAGGTGTTCCTGGCCTCGACCGGCGTGATCGGCGAGCCGCTCGACACGACCAGATTCAGCCATCTGCTCGCCGGCCTGGTCAAGGACGGCAGGCCGGATCAGTGGACCGAGGCGGCCAAGGCGATCATGACCACGGACACCTATCCGAAGGTGGCGACGGCAACGGTCAAGCTCGGCGACACCGACGTCACCATCAATGGCATCGCCAAGGGCGCCGGCATGATAGCGCCCGACATGGCGACGATGCTCTCCTTCATCGCCACCGACGCGCCGATCGCAGCTCCCGTGCTGCAGGACCTGCTGTCGCGCGGCACGGCCAAGACCTTCAATGCGGTGACCGTCGACAGCGACACCTCGACCAGCGACACGCTGCTTTTCTTCGCCACCGGCAAGGCCGCGGCGCGCGGCGCGCCGGCGATCGGCGATCCCAAGGACGCGCGGCTCGGCGCCTTCCGCCGGGCGCTCGGCAAGGTGCTGAAGTCGCTGGCGCTGCAGGTGGTGCGCGACGGCGAGGGCGCGCGCAAGCAGGTCGAGGTCACCGTCACCGGCGCGAAGTCCGCCCGCTCGGCCAAGCGCATCGCGCTCTCGATCGCCAACTCGCCTCTGGTCAAGACGGCGGTCGCCGGCGAGGACGCCAATTGGGGCCGCGTGGTCATGGCCGTCGGCAAGGCCGGCGAGCCGGCCGACCGCGACCGGCTGTCGATCTGGTTCGGCGACAACCGCCTGGCGCATGAGGGCGAGCGCGATCCGGCCTATTCGGAGGAAGCGACCTCGGCCTATATGAAGCGCGACGATATCCGCATCCGCGCCGATCTCGGCATCGGCCGCGGCAAGGCGACGGTGTGGACCTGCGACCTCACCAAGGAATATGTCGCCATCAATGGCGATTACCGGAGCTGATGGCGCCGGTGTCGAGGCATCCGGCAAGCGTGCTCGCGGTCGTGCGTCGCTACGAGGCGGCGGGTTTTCGCGCCTGGCCGGCGGCCGCCGTCCATTATGACGGGACCTGGGTGGTGCGGCTGACCGCAGGTCTCCCCGCCAAGCGCCTCAACTCGGTCAATCCGCTCGATCCGGGCGACACGCACGCCATCGAAGAGCGCATCGGCCGCGCCGCAAGACGCTTCGACGCCTATGGCCGGCCGCTGACCTTTCGCATGTCGCCGCTGTCGGGGCAGGTGTTGTCCACGCACCTCGATAAGGCCGGCTGGAACATGTTCGACGAATCCCTGGTGATGCGGCTGCCGCTGAAGGAGGTCGAGCTTGGCGCGGCCATGGACCAGATTCCGCTCAAGGACATCAGCCGTTTCATCGGCGCCTCGCTGAGGACGAGCGGCTCGGACGCCTCGCTGCGGCCCGGCCTGTCCGAGGTCATCGGCGCCATCCAGCCGGAAGCGGGGCTGTTCGCGCTCGAGGACGGCAACGAGCCGCTGGCGACGCTGATCTGCGTTCATGACGGCGATCTCGCGGGTCTGTTCGAGGTCGCTACCGAAAAGTCGGCGCGCAAGAAGGGCCATGGCCGCAATCTCATCCTGTCGGCGCTGAAATGGGCACGGCTGCGCGGCGCGCGCGAGGCCTGGCTGCAGGTCGAGGCCGGCAATGCGCCGGCGCTCTCGCTCTACCGGTCGCTCGGCTTCGAGGAAGTCTATCGCTACCACTATCGACGGCCGCCGGGCGCATGAGCGAGGTCAAGCCGGCCGGAAAGCGACTGCTGCTGGTCGCCGCGTGCGCGCTGGTCGACACCGACCGGCGCGTGCTTCTGGCGCAGCGCCCGGAAGGCAAGCAGCTTGCCGGCCTGTGGGAGTTTCCAGGCGGCAAGGTCGAGCCCGGCGAGACGCCGGAGGCGTGCCTGGTGCGCGAGCTGCATGAGGAACTCGGCATCGAGACCGAGATTCCGTGCCTGGCGCCGCTCACCTTCGCCAGCCATTCCTATGACGATTTCCATCTCCTAATGCCGCTTTACGTCTGCCGCCGCTTTCGCGGGATCGCGCAGCCCAGGGAAGGCCAGGGGCTCAAATGGGTCAGGCCGCGGCAGATGCGCGACTATCCGATGCCGCCGGCCGACGCGCCGCTAATCCAGTTCCTCATCGATCTTTTGTAGTTTTCCCGGCCGACCTGGCAGCAGGTCACCGTTTCCGGACGGCGAAGTGTTTCCGCACGTTTCCCGGAGCTGCTTTAGTCAGCGTTAATGGAAGATTTATCTCGACGTGAAAAATTGCGCGAGGCCGTTTCGCGCGGCGATATCGTCGATGACTGGGAAACACGGCATGAGCCTTGAAAGAGACTGGGATTCGATCCGGCCCGACCGGGGGTTTCGCGCGATGGATGCCGGCATGGGCATCCTGCGGATCACGCTTCTCTTCGGCTCGGCGGCGGTGGCGCTGGCGCTGATCGCAACGCCTTTCCTGGACAACCAGATCCGGCCGCAGAGCGCTCGCGACGGCTTCGCGGGCGGGCTCGACATGACCGCGACCGGATCGATCGGCCATCGCCCCAATACATATACGGTGCGCCGCAGCGTGCTGCAGCCCTTTCCCAGTTCAATCTGCGTCATCCGCAATGACGGCAGCCGCAGCGGCGAGTGCTGACTTGGTTAATAATTTTCCGGCGCGACGGCGTTTCACTCGCTGTTAAGCTTTTCCCGTTAACCTTTCTTAACGGGTAGGACATTAGAGTTTCTGCATGAGGGATCGATGATCATGAAAAACCTGCTGCAGCAATTCATTGAAGACGAAACGGGCGCTACGGCCGTCGAGTATGGCCTGATCGTCGTGGTGTTGTCGCTGGCCATCATCGCCGGGGTCAAGCAGGCGGCAGATGGGCTGGTGTGGCTGTTCACCGACAACAACAGCAAGCTTGCCAACGCCTTCGCTCACTGACGGCATCACGGGCGCGCTCAGGTCTTGGACGGGTTCTCCAGGACCGCCTTGAGCGAGACCTTGGCGGATCCCGGCTTGAGCGGCTTTTGCTGCGAGGCGTCGGGCGCCCAGCCGGACATCCAGACAATCGAAAAACTTGCTCGGATACGGCCATCCGGATCCGCGAATCGCTCGGCGTAGAGTTCCGCGGCGCGGGCAAAAAGCCGTCTGCCGGCCGGCCTGCGGCTGCGATCGACGAGCGCGCTTGTTTCGCCCATGGCGCGCAGATCGGCGGCGAGATCGAACAGCGTGTCGTAACGCACCGCGACCGTTTCGACATCGGCGACCGGCAATGCCAGGCCGGCGCGCTGCAACAGCGCGCCCGCGTCGCGCACGTCGGTGAAGGGAAGGATGCGCGGGCTTGCGCCGCCGTAAAGCTCCGTCTCGGCCGCCAGCATGCTCTCGCGCAATTCCGCCAATGTGCCAGCGCCGGCGAAAGCGCCGAGGAAAAGCCCATCCGGTCGCAACGCCCGGCGGATTTGCGCAAGCACGCCGGGAATGTCGTTCATCGCATGCATCGACAGCAGGGAGACGACGAGATCGAGGCTCGCCTCCTCGAACGGCACGGTCTCAGGGCGCGCTACCAGGCCGGTGCTGCCGGCGAGAAGCGCTTCGTCCATCTCGACGCGCACGATTTCGCCGACCTTGCCGCTGCCGGCAAGCACGTCCACGGCCGCTGAAGTCTGACAAAACAGCGCGGCCGCCTTGCCGAAGCGGCGTTCGACGGCGCCCAGCCGGTCGGCAAGGTCCTCCGCGGCGCGGCGCATCAGGAAATCGGCGCCTTCGACGGGGCGCGCGAGTGCCCGGCGCTTGCGCGCGAGCCAGAGCTCGGTGTCGATCAAGGGCTGCAATGAAAAGCTTCCTGTTGTCCGCGCGTGCCGGAGTGGTGTTAAGGTGGCGCGGGGTTTCCTTTCACGTGGCCGATCCGGTGCGCAAGATCAAGACCATAGCGGTCCAGGATATGACGCGGCAGGCACTGGCCTGGCCGGCGCGCCTGTTGTTTCCGCCGGTTTGCGCCGGCTGTCGTCGTCATGTGTCGCAACCCGGCGTGCTGTGCGGCGCCTGCTGGCCGAAGCTTAGGCTGCTGGAAAAACCATGGTGCCCGGTGATGGGCACGCCCTTCACCCACGACATGGGCGAGGGGTTTCTTTGCGCCGAGGCGATCGCCGATCCGCCGCCCTTCGAGCGGGCGCGGGCCGCCGTCCTCTATTCGGGCGTCGCGCGGCAGATGGTGCAAGGGCTGAAATATCAGGACCGCACCGACCTCGCGCCCTGGATGGCGAACTGGATGATGCGGGCCGGCGCGGAACTGATCGCGGAGGCCGACCTGGTCGTGCCGGTGCCGTTGCACTGGCGGCGCTTCTTCCGGCGCCAGTTCAACCAGTCCGCGGAACTCGGCCGGGCCGTTGCAAAGCTCAGCGGGCTGCCCTTCTCGCCATCCGCGGTCAGGCGCGTGAAGCTGACGCGCCAGCAGGTCGGGCTCGAACGGCATGAGCGCGAGGAGAATGTGCGCGCCGCGTTTCGCGTCCCGCCGGACGCCGAAATCGAGATAGCGGGGCGCCGGGTGCTCGTGGTCGACGATGTCTATACCACCGGCGCAACGGTGCGGGCCGTCGCCAAGGCGCTGAAGAGGGGCGGCGCCGGAGCGGTCGACGTGCTGACCTTCGCGCGCGTTCTGCCGGGGGACTTCCGGGCCGATGCGTCTGCAACTATATAGTGCTTAAGTTGTTGTTTTGGTGCACCTCGTTTTCGCGCAAGCGTGGGCGATGCGCACAGGCAGGATTTGCTGACCGATGGTCGATGTGACGATCTATACGCGGATGATGTGCGGCTATTGCACGGCCGCCAAGCGGTTGCTCGAGCGCAAGGGTGTGACCTATACCGAGCACGACGCTTCATTCTCGCCGAAATTGCGCCAGGAAATGATTTCTCGGGCGCATGGGCGCACCACTTTTCCGCAGATATTCATCGGCGACACGCATGTTGGCGGCTGCGACGATCTCCATGAATTGGAGTCGCAGGGGCGGCTGGACGTGCTGCTTGCCAACGAAGCGAGGGCTTGATCATGGGTGTTTTCAAGGTGGCGGCGGTGCAGATGCGTTCGGGGACCGGCCCGGAGCGCAATGCGGCCGACATGGAAAGGCTGGTCCGCGATGCCGCACATCGGGGCGCCACCTACGTCCAGACGCCGGAAATGACCGGCGCGCTGATCCGCGACAAGCAGGCGGGGGCGGCCGCCTTCACCACCGAAGACAAGGACGTGGTCGTCGCGACCGCGCGCAGGCTGGCGAAGGAGCTCGGCATTCATCTGCATGTCGGCTCGACGGCGATCCTGCGCGCCGACAGTAAGCTCGCCAACCGCGCGTTCCTGTTCTCGCCCGACGGCGCTCTTATTGCCGGTTACGACAAGATCCATATGTTCGATGTCGACCTCGACAATGGCGAAAGCTGGCGTGAATCCGCCTCCTACGAGCCGGGAACGGAAGCGGTCGTGACCGATATCGAGGGGACGAGGCTCGGCTTTGCCGTTTGCTACGACCTGCGCTTTCCGCAACTGTTTCGCGCCGAGGCGATGGCCGGGGCCGAGGTGCTGACGGTGCCCGCCGCTTTCACGCGCCAGACCGGCGAGGCGCATTGGCATGTGCTGCTGCGCGCCCGCGCCATCGAGAACGGCGCCTATGTCATCGCCGCCGCGCAGGGCGGCCTGCATGAGGACGGGCGAGAGACCTATGGCCATTCGCTGATCGTCGACCCGTGGGGGCGCATCCTCGCCGAGGCCGCGCATGACGAGCCCGGCGTGATCGTCGCCGAGATCGATCCGGCGCAGTCGCTTGCCGCGCGCCGCAAGATCCCCAATCTGAAGAATGCGCGGGACTTCACCGTCAATGCCGGGACAAGCGAAGCGCCGCGTTTCAGAGGTGCCGCCTCTTGATCCGTTTTTCCCTGATCTGCGAACACGAGCACGAATTCGAAGCCTGGTTCCGCAGCAATGACGAATTCGACACCCAAAAGAAGCGCGGTTTCGTCGATTGCCCGCGCTGCGGCTCGCACAGGATAGAGAAGGCGCTAATGGCGCCGGCCGTCTCAACGTCCCGCAAGCAGGAAAAGGTCGCTTTGGCCATCGGCGAGGCGCAGAAGCAGGCGCTGGCGCAGCTCAAGGCGCTGGCCGAGAAGGTACGCGAGAATGCCGACTATGTCGGCGACAAGTTCGCCGAGGAAGCGCGCAAGATCCATTTCGGCGAGGCCGACCCGCGCGGCATCTATGGCGAAGCGACGCCGGAAGAGGCGCAAAGCCTCGTCGAGGACGGCGTCGAGTTCATGCCGATTCCGAGCTTTCCGGACGATCGGAACTGAGCGGGGACTAGCTCAAGCTTCCGATCAGTTTTTCCAGCAGTTTCGCCAGCACTTCCCGGTCCTCGCGTGTCAGGCCGGCGAGGATTTCATGCTCGTTGGCGACGTGCGCGGCAAGCGCTTCGTTGATGAGCTCGAGCCCTCTCCCGGTCAATTGCACCACCACACCGCGCCGGTCGTTGGGATGCGGCGCGCGCTGGATTAGGCCGGCCTTCTCCAGCCGGTCGAGGCGTGCGGTCATGGCGCCCGACGTCACCATCGTCGCCTCGTAAAGCTCGGTCGGCGTCAGCGCATAGGGCGCGCCGGAACGACGCAGCGTCGCCAGCACATCGAATTCGCCGGACTGTAGTCCGAAGCGGGCGAATACCGGCGCCAGGCGGTCGCGGGCGATGAGCGCCGAGACCTCGTTCAGCCGCCCGATGACGCCCATCGGCGACACGTCGAGATCCGGTCGCTCCCGTCGCCACTGCTCCATGGCCCTGCCCGCTCGATCCATATTACTCACCGCAAAGTATCTTGACATAAAGAATCTTTGCATTATCTTACTGCAGGAAGAACTGGCCGCCAAGCGGTCTCGCAGCGACAGGACGAACCAATGAGATTTCTCTGGGATTCAGCGATCTGGCTTCTGGTCGTGACGGGCGGCCTGCTGGGCATGACGCTGCCGTTCGGCAAGCTCGCCACCGCCGCCGGGGTGCCGGCCATGGTCTGGGCCTTCGTCATCTCGCTGGGCGCAGGCGGCGTGCTGTTTCTGGCGCTTCTGCTGCGCGGCGAGCGCATCCGGCTGACCCCGCATAAGCTGCGCTATTTCTTCGTCACCGCCGCGATTTCCTACGCCATTCCCAATCTTTTGATGTTCTCGGCCATCCCGCATCTCGGCGCCGGCTACACCGGCATCATGTTCACCCTGTCGCCGGTGATCACGCTGGTGTTCTCGATCGTGCTCGGTGTCAGGCGCCCCAATCTGCTCGGGGTCATCGGCATCGCCGTCGGCTTTGTCGGCGCGGCGATGGTCGCGCTGACGCGCGGCGAAGCGGGGCAGCCGGCCGACTATTTCTGGGTGACGGTCGGGCTGCTCATCCCGGTCAGCCTTGCCGCCGGTAACATCTACCGCACCGTCGACTGGCCGCAAGGCACGGGCCCGATCGAGCTGGCGGTCGGCAGTCACCTGGCGTCGGCCACGCTGCTCCTCATCGGCATTTTGACGCTTCTGGGCGGGCAAGCCTTCATTCCGCTCGGCGGCGTGCCGCTCGTGGTCGTCGGCCAGGTAGCGTCGGCCTCGGCGATGTTCGCCTTCTTCTTCCGCCTGCAGGCGGTCGGCGGCCCGGTCTATCTCAGCCAGATCGGCTATGTAGCGGCGGCCGTCGGCCTGTTCGCCGGCACGATCTTCCTCGGCGAGCACTACCAGCTTCTGACCTGGCTGGGCGCCGCCATCATCACCGTCGGCGTGTTCATCACGACCAAGGCGCAAAGCCAGGCCGGCGCGCCGGCGCCGGTCCGGGTCGAGCCGGCGGCGTTCCTTGCCGGCGCCCACTGGAGGCGTGAAGCGGGCGGGCCGGCTTGCTGCCGTTCAGACCGAAGCTTTCTCCGCCAGCACCATGTAATTGACGTCCATGTCCCTGGACTTCTGCCAGCGGTCGGCCAGCGGATGATAGATGACGCCGGTGCGGTCGACCACCGTGAGCCCGGCGGCGCCCAGCGCCTTCGCAAGCTCCTCCGGACGGACCAGCCTGCCGAACTGATGCGTGCCGCGCGGCAGCCAGCGCAGCAGATATTCGGCGCCGATGATGGCAAGGCCGAGCGCCTTCAGCGTGCGGTTGATGGTGGCGACGAACATGATGCCGCCGGGGCGGACCATCTGGCCGCATTTGGCGACGAACAGGTCGACATCGGCGACATGCTCGACCACTTCCATGTTCAGGATGACATCGAAGGTTTCGCCGGCATCGGCCAGCGCCTCGGCCGTGGTCGCGCGGTAGTCGACGCTGACGCCGGCCTCCGCCGCATGCAGCTTCGCCACTTCGATGTTGGTTGCGGATGCGTCGGCGCCGACCACTTCGGCGCCAAGCCTGGCCATCGGCTCGCACAGCAAACCGCCGCCGCAGCCGATGTCGAGGAAGCGCAGGCCATCGAAAGGCCGCGCCGCGCGCGGATCGCGGCCGAAACGGGCCGCAACCTGATCGCGGATATAGGCAAGCCGCACCGGATTGAACTTGTGCAGCGGACGGAACTTGCCGTTCGGGTTCCACCATTCGGCGGCAAGGGCAGAGAAGCGTTCCACTTCTGCGGCATCGATGGTCGATCGGCGGGGCTCTGGCATAGGCGGGTCTCCTCGAACGCCAAGAAGTCGGGGAACGCTAGGAAGTCGGGCGCGGGGGAGGGAATGTCAAGGCGGGTTTTTTTGCCGCTGGCATCAGACCGCCGGCAAGCCCAACCATGTCGACGGATCAGGCCGCGTTCTGTCAGCACCTGACAGCTTGGTTGCCGCGCTGCCGAAACAAATCGGATGGGCGAACGAAAGGCTGTCATCGACAGGGAGCGAGACCGAGACGGGAGTGTGCGAAAATGCGGATTCTGGCTTCGATCCTTTGGCAACGGCTCGACCTGGAGGGGCATGACGCTTGCCTGCTTGGCGAGACGGATGATGGCCGGACCCTCAAGGGCCATGCGCTTTTCGGCCATGACGCCGGTCCGTGCGGCCTTGCCTATGAGGTGGATTGCGACCTGAGCTGGCGTACCCGCAGGGCGCGGGTCGACGGATTTTGCGGCATGCGGGAGATGCATTATCGAATTGAACGTCTTGCCGACGGCCAGTGGCTGCTGAACGGCGCAGGCCAGGCGGAGGTTGCCGGCCTCGTCGACGTCGATCTCGGCTTCACGCCCGCCACCAACCTTCTGGCGATCCGTCGGCTCGAGCTTGGCGCCGGAATGGCGGCGCCGGCGCCGGCCGCCTACCTGGCCTTTCCTGAACTCAGGCTCTCGCGCCTCGAACAGACCTACCGGCGGCTCGACGACAGCCGATATGCTTATGCCGCGCCCGTGTACGGCTACGATGCCGTCCTGACGGTCTCGCCGGCCGGTTTCGTTCTCGACTATCCCGGCCTGTGGCGAAGCGCTGCCTGAGCCGCGAGCGCGCGACCGGCAATGTCGCGATCAACGCGACAGCGCGATCGTCGCATGGTTCATGTCGACGCTGGCCGGCTCGATCGCCTGCACGGCTTCGCTGCCGCCGATCTCTGCCATGATGCGGTCGGCCGCCGCCCCGGCCTGTTCCATGCTCTGCCAGCGCACCACATCCACCCAGCTTCCGTCCTCGCGCCGGCCGAGATGCCGGCTGAGGAAGCCCGGCTGCCGGCCAAGCCAGTCGGTGATGACGCCGTTGCTGGCGACAAAGCCGGCTTCGGCGTCGGGCTTGAGGCGGAAGGTGACGATTTCCAGGGTTTCGGTCATGAGACTCTCCAACGGGCCGTTTCGCCAGTCTTATGGCATGGTCGGCGACAAGGTTCTGTCAGTAGAGATGGTGCCGGGCCGCTCATCGCCGCGCTCGCTTGCGAAGCCTTGCTGTTTTGGCTAAGGAGGCCGCATTCCGGCGCCGGGCTTACCCGGCGTTTCCTCTCGTTCCGGGCTCGAGCCGGCTTCAGTCAAAGGCATTTCGCTTCCATGGCGCGTATCGTGATGAAATTCGGCGGAACCTCGGTCGCCGACATCGCCCGCATCCGCAATGTGGCGCGCCATGTCAAACGCGAGGTCGATGCCGGCCACGAGGTTGCCGTGGTGGTCTCGGCCATGGCCGGCAAGACCAACGAGCTGGTGGGGTGGACCCGCGAAGCCTCGCCGATGCACGATGCGCGCGAATATGACGCCGTTGTCGCGTCGGGCGAGCAGGTTACCGCCGGTCTCCTGGCGATCACGCTGCAGAACATGGGCATCCATGCACGATCCTGGCAGGGCTGGCAGATCCCGATCAAGACCGACAATGCGCATGGCGCGGCGCGCATCCTCGATATCGACGGCGCCTTCCTGATCAAGCGCTTCGGCGAGGGCCAGGTGGCCGTCATCGCCGGTTTCCAGGGCATCGGCCCGGACAACCGCATCGCGACGCTCGGCCGCGGCGGCTCCGACACCAGCGCCGTGGCGATCGCCGCCGCGGTCAAGGCCGACCGTTGCGACATCTATACCGATGTCGACGGCGTCTACACGACCGATCCTCGCATCGAGCCGAAAGCCCGTCGGCTGGCCAAGATTTCGTTCGAGGAAATGCTCGAAATGGCTTCGCTCGGCGCCAAGGTGCTGCAGGTGCGCTCGGTCGAGCTTGCCATGGTACACAGGGTGCGTACCTTCGTGCGGTCGTCCTTCGACGATCCCGACGCGTCCGGAATGGGGGATTTGCTCAATCCGCCCGGAACGCTTATTTGCGACGAGGAAGAGATCGTGGAACAGCAGGTCGTCACCGGAATTGCCTACGCCAAGGACGAAGCGCAGATCTCGCTGCGCCGCGTCGGCGACCGTCCAGGTGTTGCCGCCGGCATCTTCGGCCCGCTGGCCGAGGCCAACATCAATGTCGACATGATCGTCCAGAACATCTCCGAGGACGGCAAGTTCACCGACATGACCTTCACCGTGCCGTCCGGCGATGTCGACAAGGCGCTTGCCGTGCTGGAGAGGCTGAAACCCGATGTCGGCTACGACGTCGTCCAGTCGGAAGCCGGCATGTCGAAGGTCTCGGTCATCGGCATCGGCATGCGCAGCCACGCCGGCGTCGCCGCCACCGCCTTTAAGGCGCTCGCCGACAAGGCGATCAACATCCGCGCCATCACCACTTCCGAGATCAAAATCTCGATACTGATCGACGGTCCCTATACGGAACTTGCAGTTCGTACTTTGCATTCCGTCTACGGGCTCGATAAGCAATAGCAAGAACTGAGTCAGTTGTTGCGTGAGCGCCGGCCGCGGGAGAAACTGCGGCGGGCGAAATGCCCATTGGAGAACAAGCCGCGATGCGTGATACGGCCAGTGGCCCGCGCGTTCTGCTCAAACGGCTTCGCGAGCTCATGCAGGAGCCGCTGGAGCCGCAGGAGCGGCTCGACCGCATCGTGCGCGACATCGCCTCCAACATGGTCGCCGAAGTCTGCTCGCTCTATGTGCTGCGCGCGGATTCGGTGCTCGAGCTCTACGCCACCGAAGGTTTGAACCCCAACGCCGTCCACCTGGCGCAACTGCGGCTCGGGCAGGGCCTGGTCGGCACGATTGCCGCCAGCGCGCGACCGCTCAACCTATCCAACGCGCAGGAGCATCCGGCTTTCGCCTACCTGCCGGAAACGGGCGAAGAGATCTATAACTCCTTCCTCGGCGTGCCGGTGCTGAGGGCAGGGCGCACGCTGGGCGTGCTGGTGGTGCAGAACAAGACCATGCGCCATTACCGCGACGACGAGGTCGAGGCGCTGGAAACGACGGCGATGGTGATCGCCGAGATGATCGCCACCGGCGATCTCGCCCGCCTGACCAAGCCGGGGCTGGAGCTCGACCTGCGCCGCCCGGTGAGCTTCACCGGCCTTTCGTTCAATGAGGGTGTCGGGCTCGGCCATGTCGTGCTGCACGAGCCGCGCATCGTCGTCACCAACCTCTTCAACGAGGACAGCGAGGAGGAGGTGCGCCGGCTGCAGTCCTCACTCGGCTCGCTCCGGCTCTCCATCGACGACATGCTGGAACGGCGCGAGGTCGCGTTCGAGGGCGAGCACCGCGAGGTGCTCGAGGCCTATCGCATGTTCGCGAACGACAGCGGTTGGGTGCGGCGGCTGGAAGAGGCGATCCGCAACGGCCTGACGGCGGAAGCCGCTGTCGAAAAGGTGCAGAGCGACATGCGCGCCCGCATGCTGCACATGACCGACCCTTATCTGCGCGAGCGCATGAGCGATTTCGACGACCTTGCCAACCGGCTGCTGCGCCAGTTGATGGGACGCGGTCCGGAAGATGTCGCGGCCTCGCTGCCCAAGGACGCCATCATCGTCGCCCGCTCGATGGGCGCGGCCGAGCTGCTCGACTATCCGCGCGACAAGCTGCGCGGCCTGGTGCTGGAGGACGGCGCTGCCACCAGCCACGTCGTGATCGTCGCGCGCGCCATGGGCATTCCCGTCGCCGGACAAATGAAGGGCGCCGTTTCCATGGCGGAAAACGGCGACGCCATCATCGTCGACGGCGAAGAAGGCACCATCCATCTCAGGCCGCAATCCGACCTGGAAGCCGCCTATGCCGAAAAAGTCCGCTTCAGGGCGCGGCGGCAGGAGGTCTATCGCGAGCTGCGCAAGAAGCCGTCGCTGACCAAGGACGGGGTTCCGGTCGATCTCCTGATGAATGCGGGCCTTGCTGTCGACCTGCCGCAGCTGACCGAATCGGGCGCCGCCGGCATCGGACTGTTCCGCACCGAGCTGCAGTTCATGGTCGCCTCGACCTTCCCCCGCGCCGAGGCGCAGGAACGGCTTTACCGCGACGTGCTCGAGGCGGCGCGCGGCAAACCGGTCACCTTCCGCACCATCGACATCGGTGGCGACAAGGTGCTGCCCTATTTCAAGGGCGCGGTGCAGGAAGAGAACCCGGCGCTGGGCTGGCGGGCGATCCGGCTCACCCTCGACCGTCCCGGCCTGCTCAGGACGCAGATACGGGCGCTGCTGAAGGCCAGCGGCGGCCGCGAGCTGAAGCTGATGCTGCCGATGGTGACCGAGCTGTCGGAAATCGTGCAGGCGCGCGAGATCATCGACCGCGAGGTCCGGCATCTGTCGCGCTTTGCGCATCACCTGCCCACCAGCCTCAAGCTCGGCGCGATGCTGGAAGTGCCGTCGCTGCTGTTCCAGCTCGACGAATTGATGAAGGCGGTGGATTTCGTTTCGGTCGGCTCCAACGACCTCTTCCAGTTCGTCATGGCCGTCGATCGCGGCAACACCCAGCTCGCCGACCGCTTCGACAACCTGTCGACGCCGTTCCTGCGGGTGCTGAAGACGATCGCCGATGCCGGCGCGCGCAACGACACCCCGGTGACGCTCTGCGGCGAGCTGGCCGGCAAGCCGATCTCGGCCATGGCGCTGATCGGCCTGGGCTTCCGCTCGATCTCGATGTCGCCGGCCTCGATCGGCCCGGTCAAGGCGATGCTGACCGAGCTGCCGCTGCAGGAACTGAAGGCCTTTTTCGACGACAATCTAATGGCGCCCAGCCAGAAATTGCCGATGCGAGCCTTGCTTCAGGCCTTTGCAGACGATCGTTCGATTCCGCTCTAGATTCACGTGAGGGCGGTCTGCAAATGGCGATTTTCTGCGCTTCCGGCCTTCGCCGGCCGAAGCATTCGTGAGTGGCGCGGCAGCTAAATTAAGGCTATGGCCGGCGTAGGCCGGTGCTCATGTACCTAAATGTACATTCCGCTCCGGTTCTCGAAAATCGCCATTTTCGACTCGCCCTGACGTGAATTCAATCGAAATTCGAAGACCATGATCAACCTGCCCCGCGACCGTATGGATCAAGTCGTCAAGCGTTTCGACATGCTCGAGGCGCAGATGGCGGCCGGACCCGCCGCCGATCAATATGTGAAGATGGCTTCGGAATATGCCGACATCCAGGAGATGGTGGGCAAGATCCGGGCGCTGCGCGCCGCCGAGCAGGAGCAGGCGGACCTCGAGGCGATGCTTGCCGACAAAGCGACCGATGCCGACATGCGCGCGCTGGCCGAGGCCGACCTGCCGGAGGTCGAGAGCCGCATCGAGACGCTGCAGAAGGACATCCAGATCCTGCTTCTGCCCAAGGATGCGGCCGACGAGAGGAACGCCATCCTCGAAATCCGCGCCGGCACCGGCGGCGACGAGGCGGCCTTGTTCGCCGGTGATCTTTTTCGCATGTATGAGCGCTATGCCGCCTCGCGCGGCTGGCGCTTCGAGGTGGTATCGGCGAGCGAAGGCGAGGTCGGCGGCTACAAGGAAATTATCGCCGCGGTGTCGGGCAAGGGCGTGTTCGCGCATCTGAAGTTCGAATCCGGCGTGCACCGCGTGCAGCGCGTGCCGGAAACCGAGGCCGGCGGGCGCATCCACACCTCGGCCGCGACCGTCGCCGTGCTGCCCGAGGCCGAGGAGGTCGATATCGAAATCCGGGCGGAGGACATCCGCATAGACACGATGCGGGCCTCCGGCTCGGGCGGCCAGCACGTCAACACCACCGATTCGGCGGTTCGCATCACCCATTTGCCGACCGGCATCATGGTGGTGCAGGCGGAAAAGTCGCAGCACCAGAACCGGGCGCGCGCCATGCAGATCCTGAGGGCCAGACTCTACGATCTCGAGCGCAGCCGCGCGGATGAGGAGCGCTCGTCGTCGCGAAAATCGCAGGTCGGCTCGGGCGACCGCTCGGAGCGCATCCGCACCTACAATTTCCCGCAAGGCCGTGTCACCGACCACCGCATCAACCTCACGCTCTACAAGCTCGACCGGGTGATGATGGGCGAGTTGGACGAGATCGTCGGCGCGCTGATCGCCGACCATCAGTCGAAGCTGCTTGCCGATATGAGCCTCGATGGCTGATCGACTGCCCGCCGCGCTCGGACCGCTGCTCAGGGCAGCGCGCGAGCGTCTGGCCATAGCCGGCATCGACGATCCGGCGCTCGATTCGCGGCTGATCGTCGAGCATTTCTCGGGCACGACCCGTACCCAGGCCATCGCCGAACCGGGACAAGAGGTGGGTTCGGCGGCGCTTTCGGCCATCGAAGCGGCCCTGAGGCGTCGCGTCGCAGGCGAGCCGGTGCACCGTATCCTCGGCTGCCGCGAATTCTACGGTTTGCGCCTGTCGCTTTCGCCGGAGACGCTGGAGCCCCGGCCGGACACCGAGACGCTGGTTGACGCCGTCCTGCCCTTTGCGCGGGCGACGGCCGAGAGGCTTGGCGAATGCCGCATTCTCGATCTCGGCACGGGCACCGGCGCCATCGCGCTGGCGCTGCTCAGCGCCGTTCCGGCGGCCACCGCGACGGGCGTCGACATTTCGCTCGGCGCATTGGCGGTTGCGGCCGGAAACGCCCGGGCCCTGGGGCTCGGCGAACGCTTCAAAGCCTTGCATTCCAACTGGTTCGAAAAAGTTTCGGGCCACTACCATGTAATTGCCTCGAACCCTCCCTATATACCCAGTCGAGACATCGGAAATCTGCAGGACGAGGTCCGCGATTTCGACCCGCACCGGGCCCTCGACGGTGGTGCGGACGGTTTGGACCCCTATCGGGTCATTGCCGCTGAAGCGGCGGAATTTCTGCAAGCGCAAGGCAAGGTAGCGGTCGAGATCGGCCATACGCAGAAAAACGAGGTCACCGGAATATTCGCGGCAGCCGGCTATGTGTTAACCGGGTCACATCGCGATCTCGGCGGCAATGACAGAGTTCTGGTGTTCGAGCGTTGAAAGCCCTGATGCAGTGCGAAAAAACCGCTTGGCAATACCGGGGAATGCAGTTAGGGTCCGGCTCAACCGGATGAGACGAAGCAGGCAGTGCTCCCAGCGATTCGGTTTTCCTTGGAAATAGCTGCCTTCTTGCGCAAACGACGCCCAAGCTTCGTGCGGGAATCATCCGGCAAGTGATGTAACCGGGACAGGATGGCACGTGGCGCCAACGCAATTGATGCGGGCGATCGCCGGTGAAGAGACGAAACGGCTGGCTGCATGAGCGCCACCGTTCGTGAAGAGTTTTTCGAAAATTCACTATGAAGAGAGTCTAATGAGGCCACAACAGCAGAACAGGCGCATGCGCGGTCGCAACAACAATGGCGGCGGTGGCAACAACAACAACCGCAAGGGGCCCAACCCCCTGACCCGTAACTACGAAAGCAACGGCCCGGACGTGAAAATCCGCGGATCGGCTCAGCAGATCGCCGAGAAATACGCCACACTCGCCCGTGACGCGCAAAGCTCCGGCGACCGGGTTATGGCGGAGAACTACCTCCAGCACGCCGAGCATTACAATCGCATCATTGCCGCCGCACAGGCGCAGATGCCGATCCAGAACGCCCAGCAGAATCGCGACGATTTCGACGACGATATGGACGAAGATCGCGAGGAGTTCGACAATATCGGCAACAACGGCGCCGATGCGCCGGGCACGGCGAGCGGCTCCGGCCCGCAGCCGGTGATCGAAGGCACGCCGGCGGAACTCGCCTACAACCAGGAAAACGGCCGCGACAACAATAGCCGTCGCGACAACAACCAGCGCGACAACAATAGCCGCGACCGGCATCGTGACCGCCGCAACGGCGGCGGCCAGTATGGCCAGAACGGTCAGCGTGGCGAAAACGCCCAGCGCGGCGAGCAGGGCGGCCAGCAGTTCGACCAGCACCGCCGCAATGAGGGACAGGCGCAGCCCGAGGCGACCGGCGAGGCTGGTTCACAGGCCGAGCAGGCGCCGCAGTTCGACAGTTTCTCGCCGGCGGCCCTTGCCGCACAGGCCGAGCTCAACGAAGCCGCCCAGGACAATGGCGGCCGCCGTCCGCGGCGTCCGCGGCGTCCCCGCGGCAGCTATGCCGACCAGGCCGGTGGCGGGCAGGGCGACCAGCCGGAGGGCTCGAGCCTCGAAGGTTCCGGTCCCGACGCTGCGAACAATAGCGACGAGGTCGGCGCCAAGCCGGCCGAAGAGGCGAACCAGGCGAGGGAGCCTGCCGCCAGCGAGCCGGCACCTGTTGTCAACGAAGCCCCCGGCGAGCCCGTAGCTGCCGACGCAAACAACTGATCCAGACGCCATTTCAAGCATCGCTGACGGCGGAGAGAAATCTCCGCCGTTTTTGTATATGCGCGCCTGGGAATATTCTGCATTGATCGACATCAAGGCGTCTTGAGGGACCGTGGCCCATACACCATATCTGCGCTAAACAGGGCTCGGCTCTTTTGAGCGGGTCCGTCACCGCAATCTGATCCGGTGCCGCAAAGCGGGCCGGTGACGGAAGGAGACAGCGAATGAATCTTGAAAAATACTCGGAGCGCGTGCGCGGCTTCATCCAGTCCGCGCAGACCATGGCGCTGTCGCGCAACCACCAGCAATTCACGCCCGAACATATACTGAAGGTGCTCGTCGACGATGACGAGGGCCTCGCCGCATCCTTGATCGAGCGCGCCGGCGGCAATGTCCGCGACGTCAAGCTCGGCGTCGAGACGGCGCTCGAGGCGATGCCCAAGGTCGAAGGCGGCAACGGCCAGCTTTACCTTGCCCAGCCGCTCGCCAAGGTGTTCTCAACCGCCGAGGACTTGGCCAAGAAGGCCGGCGACAGCTTTGTTACCGTCGAGCGGCTGCTGCAGGCGCTTGTCATGGAGAAGTCGGCCAAGACCGCCGACATCCTGTCCAAGGCAGGCGTCACCGCGCAGGCGCTCAACCATGCGATCAACGACATCCGCAAGGGCCGCACCGCCGATTCGGCCAGTGCCGAGCAGGGCTATGACGCGCTGAAGAAATATGCGCGCGACCTCACCGCCGACGCCCGCGCCGGCAAGCTCGATCCGGTCATCGGCCGCGACGACGAGATCCGCCGCACCATCCAGGTGCTGTCGCGGCGCACCAAGAACAATCCCGTGCTGATCGGCGAGCCGGGCGTCGGCAAGACGGCGATTGCCGAAGGCCTGGCGCTGCGCATCGTCAATGGCGACGTGCCGGAATCGCTGAAGGACAAGCAATTGATGGCGCTCGACATGGGCGCGCTGATTGCCGGCGCCAAATATCGCGGCGAGTTCGAGGAGCGGCTGAAGGCCGTGCTCAACGAGGTAACCTCGGCCAGCGGCAACATCATCCTGTTCATCGACGAGATGCACACGCTGGTCGGCGCCGGCAAGGCGGACGGCGCGATGGACGCCTCGAACCTGTTGAAGCCCGCGCTGGCGCGCGGCGAATTGCACTGCGTCGGCGCGACCACGCTCGACGAATACCGCAAGCATGTCGAAAAGGATGCCGCGCTTGCCCGCCGTTTCCAGCCCGTCTTCGTCGACGAGCCGACGGTGGAAGACACGGTTTCGATCCTGCGCGGCCTGAAGGAGAAATACGAGCAGCACCACAAGGTGCGCATCTCCGATTCCGCGCTCGTATCGGCGGCCGCACTTTCCAATCGCTACATCGCCGACCGCTTTCTTCCCGACAAGGCGATCGACCTGGTCGACGAGGCGGCGTCCAGGCTGCGCATGCAGGTCGATTCCAAGCCTGAGGCGCTGGACGAGATCGACCGCCGCATCATGCAGCTCAAGATCGAGCGCGAGGCGCTGAAGGTCGAGAAGGACGAGGCCTCGAAGGACCGGCTTGCCCGGCTGGAGAAGGAGCTCGCCGATCTCGAGGAGGAATCGAGCGAGCTGACCACCAAGTGGCAGGCCGAAAAGCAGAAGCTTGGCCTTGCCGCCGACCTGAAGAAGCAGCTCGACGAGACGCGCAACGAACTGGCGATCGCGCAGCGCAAGGGCGAGTTCCAGCGCGCCGGCGAGCTTGCCTATGGCAAGATCCCGGAGCTCGAGAAGAAGCTCAAGGAAGCCGAGGCGCAGGACGGCAAGACCGGCATGGTGGAAGAGGTGGTCACGCCCGACCATGTCGCGCATGTCGTGTCGCGCTGGACCGGCATTCCGGTCGACAAGATGCTGGAGGGGCAACGCGAGAAGCTCTTGCGCATGGAAGACGAGATCGGCAAGCGTGTCGTCGGCCAGGGCGAAGCCGTGCAGGCGGTGTCCAAGGCAGTGCGGCGCGCCCGCGCCGGATTGCAGGATCCGAACCGGCCGATCGGCTCGTTCATGTTCCTCGGACCGACCGGCGTAGGCAAGACCGAGCTCACCAAGGCGCTGGCCAGCTTCCTGTTCGACGACGAGACGGCGCTGGTGCGTATCGACATGTCGGAGTTCATGGAGAAGCACTCCGTCGCCCGGCTGATCGGCGCGCCTCCCGGCTATGTCGGCTATGAGGAGGGCGGCGCGCTGACCGAAGCGGTGCGGCGCCGGCCGTATCAGGTCGTGCTGTTCGACGAGATCGAGAAGGCGCATCCGGACGTGTTTAACGTGCTCCTGCAGGTGCTCGACGACGGAAGGCTGACCGACGGCCAGGGCCGCACGGTCGATTTCCGCAACACGCTGATCATCATGACGTCCAATCTTGGCGCCGAGTATCTGGTCAATCTCAGCGACGACCAGGATGTCGACGCCGTGCGCGACGAGGTGATGAGCGTGGTGAAGGCCTCGTTCCGGCCGGAGTTCCTCAACCGCGTCGACGAGGTGATCCTGTTCCACCGGCTGCGCCGGCTGGACATGGACCGCATCGTCGAGATCCAGCTCAAGCGGCTGGAGAGCCTGCTTACCGACCGCAAGATCGCGCTCTCGCTGGATCACGATGCCATCGAGTGGCTGGCGTCGAAGGGCTACGATCCGGCCTATGGCGCCAGGCCGCTGAAGCGGGTGATGCAGAAGGAGCTGCAGGATCCGCTGGCGGAGAAGATCCTGCTCGGCGAGATTCTCGACGGTTCGACCGTCAAGGTCACCGCCGGCTCCGACCGGTTGAACTTCCGCTCGAAGCCGACCGTGGTGGCGACGGAAGCCGCCGCCTGATTTCGGGCGAGCTTGAATGAACGCGAAGCGCGTCGCATCGTATGGTGCGGCGCGCTTTGTTATTCCGATTCGGATGACCGCGAAGGACTCGATGAAGCTCGACGATTACAACGGCTTCTGCGCTTCATTGCCCGCCACGACGCATGTCGTTCAGTGGGGCGGCGCCCATGTCTGGAAGGTCGGCGGCAAGGTGTTCGCCATCGGCGGCTGGAACGAGGGCGGCGAGCTCTTCGTCACCTTCAAATGTTCCGAGATGGCCTATGACGTGCTGAAGGATCAGCCGGGCTGCCGGCCGGCGCCCTATCTCGCCTCGCGCGGCATGAAATGGATCCAGCGTCAGACAAGCCAAAGCATGGATGATGCGGCGCTCGAGGACTATCTGCGCGAGAGCCATCGCCTGGTCGTCCTCAAGCTGACCAGACAGGCACGCAAGGAATTGGGGCTTGCCGCAGGCTAAGGCGCGTCGCGCCGAAACGGATGTAGTCGATGCGCTTTAGCTGTTGTTTCGCATGTCGGCCCCCAGAACCGCTGCGTATTTTTGGGCAACATGCATGAGCTCATATTCCTCAAGGTACCGGAAACCCGCCATCTTCATGCCCGGTTCATGTTGGAATCTTAATTTGGCTAGCTGGTTTGCTGACGAAGATTCGCCCGCCAGAAGCCCGAGTCGACCGGAGAGCTTGACCCCCATGCTGCGCTTGATCTTTTCCCTTTCGGCACTCGCGGCCGGGCTGGTGTCTTCCAGTGCGTTCGCCATGCCGAGCGCGGATGGCGCGCAGGCTGCGCGCCCGGCTGAGCGCGGCGCGCTGATGCTGGCCCAGGAAGGCAATATCGATATCTACTACGACGCCAGGGGCAATCGGGTGCTGGTCGATGCCGACACCGGCAAGGTCATCGCCATCCAGCCGCCGGGCAGCAGGCTCGACCGCCGCGCGCTTCGCCGGCAGATGCGCATGCAGGAACTCGGCCGCGCGCCGGCCGAGGACGACGACCGCTACTATCTCGACAACCCCGACGACATGGCTCGCTTCCGCCGGCGGCAGCTCGAGGAAAATGGCCGGGTCATCCCGCCGCCGGTCGACGAATATGACCTCAACGACAATTCCGTCGATGCCTATCCGCCGGCGTCCAACAACGATGAAGGCTATGCCACCACTTATCCGGAGGCGCCGAGGTCCAACACAATCAAGCGCCAGCCGCTGAACGAGGCGTCGGTCGATCCGGAGCAGCCGGGCCATGGCGAAGTGCTCCAGACCAATCCGGATGCCCAGGCGGCACTGCCGCCGAACACTGGTGGCAAGGCCACGGTCGATCCGTCGCTGTCGCTCGGCGTGCGCCAGGACGTTGCGGCGCTGCAGGTGCTGCTCGACCGCGGCGGCGCCTCGCCGGGTGTGATCGACGGGCGTTTCGGCTCGAATGTCGACAAGGCGCTGGCCGCCTACAACGAAATAAACGGCACCAATCTGAAGTCGACCGATGCGGTCGGCATCCAGGCAGCGCTTGCCCAGTCCGGCGGCGACGCCTTCGCCTCCTATACGATCACGCCGGAGGATGCGGCCGGTCCCTACGTCGCCTCGATCCCCGAGGACTACAGCCAGAAAGCCAGGCTCGACCGTATGGGCTACACCTCGGTCACCGAAGCGCTGGCCGAGCGCTTCCACATGGACGAGACCTACCTGAAGTCGATCAACAAGGGCGTGGACTTCAATCGCCCGGGCACGATGATCAAGGTCGCCAATTTCGGCAAGCTGGTGTCGACGCCGGTGGCGCGCATCGTCGCCGACAAGACCAAGAAGGAAGTCTACGCCTACGACGCGGGCGGCAAGCTGGTCGCGGCCTACCCCGCGAC
Source organism: Mesorhizobium sp. B1-1-5 (assembly GCF_006443065.1). NCBI lineage: Bacteria > Pseudomonadati > Pseudomonadota > Alphaproteobacteria > Hyphomicrobiales > Phyllobacteriaceae > Mesorhizobium > Mesorhizobium sp. B1-1-5. Next base: position 31,168 of record NZ_VFWS01000036.1, read on the forward strand.
GATCGGCTCGGCCGACACGCCCTCGCCGACCGGCGTCCATACGGTCTCGCGCATCGCGCTCGACCCAAACTATACCTACAATCCCAACATAAATTTCAAGCAGGGCCAGAACGACAAGATCCTGACCATCCCGCCGGGACCGAATGGTCCGGTCGGATCGGTGTGGATCGCGCTCGACAAGCCGACCTACGGCATCCACGGCACGCCCGATCCCTCCAAGATCGGCAAGACAGAGAGCCATGGCTGCGTTCGCCTGACCAACTGGGATGCGCGCGAGCTCGCCAAGGTGGTATCGCCGGGCGTCACGGTTGAGTTTGTCGGCGGATCAACAATCGCAGATGTCGGCGGGACCTCAACCGATGAGTTTACGCAGCAGTAAGGCGCGCGGCGCCGCGGCATAGATGAGCTGCACCAGCAGGATGAAGCCTATGCTGAGCAGCGGCGTGATCAGGCAAAGCGCCGCGCCGACCGCCCACAGGATCTGCGCCTTGACGATCCGCTTGTAGACGGTGCGGCGCGTTTCAGCGTCGACGTCCTCGGCGATCATGCCGTTCCTGTCGGCATACCACCAGCTTGCGTACAGCGTGGCGCCCAGCATCAGCAGGTTCAGCCAGTAGACCAATACCGCGCCCCTGAATGCCAGGAAATCGGCGAGAAGGTCGGTTGAGAAGGGCAGCAGGGCGATAAAGGCAAGGAAGCACAGGTTGAGCGTCGCGAGCCGCCGGTCCGATTTCGCGATCAGGCCATGCTGTGCCTGCTGTCCGAACCAGAAGATGGTGAGCGTGAGGAAGCTCAGCGCATAAGTCAGGAATCGCGGCGCAAGCGCCAGGATCGCGGCAAGCAATTCGCCTTCCGAATGCACCGCCTCATGCGACGGCACTCTGATCTCCAGCACGATCAAGGTCAGCGCGATGGCGAAAACGCCGTCGGTCACTCCGACGATGCGTCCGCGTCCTTCCGCCGACGGTTCGAGCGGCCGCTTCATGGCTTCCCCCTCTCACGCATGATTGCGGAACCTAGCACGCCGTTGGCGGTTTGCATCAGGATTGAGCCCACCTCGTCATCCGGCCCTGGATCAAAAAGAGAGAGCATGATGTCGTCCGAAAACCGCTTCACACTTTTCGGCATCATGCTCTGTCATCTGGTTTCAAGAAGAGGGATGCTCTGGCTTGTTGTTGCGCCCGCGCGAGAGGGCTAAGCAGGGATCCGATGTCATCCGCGAATGAAACCACTGCCGATTCGCATGCGCCCGCGCGGGCGAACGGCACGTTTTGTCCCCAGACGCAGCGAAAATTCGTGCTGGTCGCTGCGATCCTCGCCTCTGCGCTTGGCTTCATCGACGGTTCGATCCTGGCGATCGCCATGCCGGCGCTGCGCGCGGATCTCGGCGCCAGCCTGGCGCAAGCGCAGTGGATTTCCAACGCCTATGCGTTGACGCTGTCGGCGCTCATCCTGGTGGGGGGGGCTGCCGGCGACCGGTTTGGACTGCGGCGCGCCTTCGTGGCCGGGATCGCGCTGTTCGTCGCGGCCTCGCTCGCCTGCGCGCTGGCGCCCGATCCGGCTATATTGATCGCCTTCCGCGCCATCCAGGGCATCGGTGCGGCGATCATGGTGCCGGGCAGCCTGGCCATTATCGCCAAAGCCTATCCGAAGAAGGAGCGCGGCCGGGCGATCGGCATCTGGGCGGCCGCTTCGGCGCTGACCACGGCGCTCGGTCCCGTGCTGGGCGGCTTCGTGCTCTCGACTTTCGGCAATGGGGTCTGGCGCGCGATCTTTGCCATCAACCTGCCGCTTGGGCTGATCTCGATCTATCTGCTTCTGGCCAAGGTGCCGGCCGACAAGCCGACCGAAAAACGCAGCCTCGACCTTGGCGGCGCGGCGCTGGCGACGCTTGCTTTCGGCCTGCTCGCCTACGGGTTGACGGCGATGAATGCCGAAGGCGCAGGGTTGATGTCGGGCCCGGCGATCGTTGCCGGCGTGGTCCTGCTTGTTGTCTTCATCTTTTACGAGCACAGGCGGCGCGACCCGATGATCGATCTCGGCCTGTTCCGGATCAGGGCCTTTGCCGGCGCCAATCTGGCGACATTTTTCCTTTATTTCGCGTTGTCGGCCAATTTGTTCTACCTGCCGATGCTGTTGATCGCCGGCTGGAGGCTGAGCGCGGCCGAGGTCGGCTTCATCTTCGTGCCGCTGTCGGCGTCGATCGCGCTTTTGTCCGGACCGGTCGGCCAGTGGTCGGATCGCATAGGCCCGCGTTTCCCGATCGCCAGCGGCAGCATGGTCGTCGCCATCGCCTTCGCCGGCCTTGCCTCGCTTACCCATTTCGGCATCCACGATTTCTGGATCGGCACCTTTCCGCTGATGGCGCTGATGGGACTTGGCATGGCGCAGGTCGTGTCGCCGCTGTCGACCGCGGTCATGACGTCCGTCGAGGACAAGGATACCGGGGCCGCCTCCGGCATCAACAACGCGGTCTCGCGCGTCGGCGGCCTGATCGCGGTGGCGGCGATGGGCTCGCTGGCGGCCTGGGTTTACGCGCGGATGACCGGCAATGCCGCCGGGGTGCCCGGTTTCGGCGAGCCGCCCGCCTCCGGGCTAGCCGCCGATATTGAAGCGGCCAGGATTGCGGCAAGCGATTCGGCTTTCGCCGCGGTCGCGGCGATCACGGCACTGCTTTGCGTGCTGTCTTCACTCACCGCCTGGTTCACGGTTCCCGGACAGGCATCGCCCTGGCCGCAAAAGACAAACGATGAGCAAGATTAGTTCGGAAGCTGCGAATCAGTCTTGGCGCTGGCAACCTTCAGCGCGTTGCCGTCTTCCTGCTTCAGAAGATCGTCGATGCGCTCGCGCTCTTTCTTGAAGGCGACGAGATCGTCGCCCTTCAAAACCTTGCCGACCGGCAGGCGCACGCGCATCGAATCGACCTTGGTGCCGTTGACGATCAGTTCGTAGTGAAGGTGCGGGCCGGTAGAGAGGCCGGTCTGGCCGAGATAGCCGATGACCTGCCCCTGTCGGACATGAACGCCTTCCTCGATGCCTTTGGCGAAAGCGCTCTGGTGATTGTAGGAGGTCTCATAGCCATTGGCGTGGCGGATGATGATCTGCTTGCCGTAGCCGCCGGCCCAGCCGGCCTTCTCGACGACGCCGTTGCCGGCGGCGATGATCGGCGTGCCGATCGGCGCTGCCCAGTCGGTGCCGGTGTGCATCCGGACGTAGCCAAGGATCGGATGCCGGCGTGCGCCGAAGCCGGAGGTGAAGCGCCCGTTGGGCAGCGGATTGCGCAGCAGGAACTGCTTGGCGCTGCTGCCGTTCTCGTCGAAATAGTCGACGCTGCCGTCCTGCATCTGGAAGCGATAGAAATTGCGCGTTTGTCCGCCGAAGGTCGACGAGACGTAGAGAAGCTCGGAGTCGTCGGAGGCCTGGTCGTCGCCGTCGGGTTGGGAGAACAGCACTTCGAGGCGGTCGGAAGGCGAGAGCCGCGACTGGAAATCCACGTCGGAAGCGAGCAGCTTGATCAGCTTCTGCGTCATCGCTTTCGACATGCCGTAGGAATAGGCGGTGCGGTAGATGCCGTCATAGACATTGGGCAGATTGCCGCGCACCACGACGGGCTGCGAATCATCGAACGCCGTCAAAAGCTCGGGATTGGCCTCCGGCTCCTGCGCCGGCACATACTGGCCACGGTCGTCGAGCGCTATGGTGACGATGTGCGTGGTCTTGTCGTAGACGCTGGTGCGCACGACCTTGGCGATGTCGCCGCGCACCTCGAGGCCAACGCGCAGCACCGTTCCGGCCTTCAGCGCGGGGGCGTTCAAGAGCTTGGCGATGGCCTC
>NZ_VFWS01000036.1:40000-43914 GCF_006443065.1 Mesorhizobium sp. B1-1-5
AAACTCCGAATACCTGGGAGTACTAGTCGGCAGACACACGGCGGGTGCTAACGTCCGTCGTGAAAAGGGAAACAACCCTGACCTACAGCTAAGGTCCCCAAGTTATGGCTAAGTGGGAAAGGATGTGAGGATCCCAAAACAACCAGGATGTTGGCTTAGAAGCAGCCATCATTTAAAGAAAGCGTAACAGCTCACTGGTCTAAATAAGGGTCTTTGCGCCGAAAATGTAACGGGGCTAAAGCCATACACCGAAGCTTAGGGTTCGTGAGCAATCACGAGCGGTAGCGGAGCGTTCTGTAAGCTGATGAAGCCGTACCCGTGAGGGGCGGTGGAGGTATCAGAAGTGCGAATGCTGACATGAGTAACGTAAGGGGAGTGAGAGACTCCCCCGCCGAAAGACCAAGGGTTCCTGCTTAAAGTTAATCTGAGCAGGGTTAGCCGGCCCCTAAGACGAGGCGGAAACGCGTAGTCGATGGGAACCACGTTAATATTCGTGGGCCTGGAGGTAGTGACGGATCACACAAGTTGTCCAATCTTATCGGATTGAAAGGGCAGCGGAGTGGTTCCAGGAAATAGCTCCTCCTTATAGACCGTACCCGAAACCGACACTGGTGGTCAGGTAGAGTATACCAAGGCGCTTGAGAGAACTATGCTGAAGGAACTCGGCAAATTGCACGCGTAACTTCGGAAGAAGCGTGACCCTTTTCTGCGCAAGCAGAGGAGGGTGGCACAGACCAGGGGGTAGCGACTGTTTATCAAAAACACAGGGCTCTGCGAAGCCGCAAGGCGACGTATAGGGTCTGACGCCTGCCCGGTGCTGGAAGGTTAAGAGGAGGGGTGCAAGCTCTGAATCGAAGCCCCAGTAAACGGCGGCCGTAACTATAACGGTCCTAAGGTAGCGAAATTCCTTGTCGGGTAAGTTCCGACCTGCACGAATGGCGTAACGACTTCCCCGCTGTCTCCAGCATAGACTCAGTGAAATTGAATTCCCCGTGAAGATGCGGGGTTCCTGCGGTTAGACGGAAAGACCCCGTGCACCTTTACTATAGCTTTACATTGGCATTCGTAGTGGCATGTGTAGGATAGGTGGTAGGCTTTGAAACCTGGGCGCCAGCTCAGGTGGAGCCACCCTTGAAATACCACCCTTATTACTATGGATGTCTAACCGCGGCCCGTTATCCGGGTCCGGGACAATGTATGGTGGGTAGTTTGACTGGGGCGGTCGCCTCCTAAAGAGTAACGGAGGCGCGCGATGGTGGGCTCAGAACGGTCGGAAATCGTTCGCTGAGTGCAATGGCATAAGCCTGCCTGACTGCGAGACTGACAAGTCGAGCAGAGACGAAAGTCGGTCATAGTGATCCGGTGGTCCCGCGTGGAAGGGCCATCGCTCAACGGATAAAAGGTACGCCGGGGATAACAGGCTGATGACCCCCAAGAGTCCATATCGACGGGGTTGTTTGGCACCTCGATGTCGACTCATCGCATCCTGGGGCTGGAGCAGGTCCCAAGGGTATGGCTGTTCGCCATTTAAAGCGGTACGTGAGTTGGGTTCAGAACGTCGTGAGACAGTTCGGTCCCTATCTGCCGTGGGTGTAGGAATATTGAAAGGATCTGTCCCTAGTACGAGAGGACCGGGATGGACGGATCTCTGGTGGACCTGTTGTGGCGCCAGCCGCATCGCAGGGTAGCTATATCCGGACGGGATAACCGCTGAAGGCATCTAAGCGGGAAACCCACCTTGAAACGAGTATTCCCTGAGAACCGTGGAAGACGACCACGTTGATAGGCCGGGTGTGGAAGAGCGGCAACGCTTGAAGCTTACCGGTACTAATAGTTCGATAGGCTTGATCGTTCTCATTACTTATATCCATCTACCAGCGCTCACGCATGAGCGGCCCCTTCGGGGCCTATGCTCCGCGAGGGCGCCGGACGACCGGCGACGCGCAGTCGCGCTTGCGGGCTTCGCCCGAAAGCCAACTGTAGATGTCGCCTTGGCACGGAAGGACAGGCAAACGGCACAAGCAGATAGAGAGCGGGTATGCCCTACTCACTACTCACTACTGCCTAATCCCTAACCCAGCTTCTCGATTTGAACGTGCGTTTTGCCGACCTGGTGGTTATGGCGGAGCGGCTGCACCCGATCCCATTCCGAACTCGGCCGTGAAACGCTCCAGCGCTGATGGTACTTCGTCTCAAGACGCGGGAGAGTAGGTCGCTGCCAGGTCTGCCAAGCGCACGTTCACCTCACATCCGGATCGATCCGGACGGAGACCAAATCTTCTCTCTACGATCTTAAGGCCCGCCAAACGGGATCACGGGCCGCGCGAGCGGCCCTTTCATTTGGCACCCTCTTGAATCCGGTAAGGTCGCACTTACCTCAAAGGACGCAAGCAAACGCTTGCTCGTAGTCGCAAGCAAACGCTTGCTCGTAGTCGCAAGCAAACGCTTGCTCGTAGTCGCAAGCAAACGCTTGCTCGTAGTTGACGCGGGGTGGAGCAGCCCGGTAGCTCGTCAGGCTCATAACCTGAAGGTCACAGGTTCAAATCCTGTCCCCGCAACCAAATCCAAAAACGGCCCGCATCCACGCGGGCCGTTTGCGTTTGTGATCGCAGGCACGAAGGGCAAGGCCCTCAGCAGGCCGAATCATTCAATCCATATCGACCACATCGGCGCGCTCGTCATGGTGCCGCTCGCTAGCTGGAATCATGAACCACGGCCGACGAGGACGTCAAAGTGAGCGTGGCAGCGCACTCAGGGACCGGCGTGCAACCAGGCACGAAATAATATTAGCCGGTTGAGTTTTAAACTCAGCCGGCTTCCGCGTCTCAGCCGTCTTGAAATGGCGAGTGCAGAGGTCGTGGAGTCGGCCGCCTGGCGATCCTCGATCGGACGCCGGCGTCTCGACCCGATAATTTTGATCTCCGCCGATTTGGGTACTGTTGGGTCTTCACCGAATCGCGACGGGTGAATTGGAATCGAATCAGCCAAATTGCCAATTGTTGCTATCTATTGCTATATTTCCGGAGGAGGCCTCCATGCCCAACTACGCTTTGAACGAGCGCTATGAGCGCTTCATCAGAAAGCAGCTCGAATCGGGCCGGTACAACAATGCCAGCGAGGTTGTCCGCGCCGGTCTGCGTATGCTCGAGGATTTTGAGGCGGAGCGTGAGAAGTGGCTGCGTGAGGAGATCCCGTCGCGCGTGGCCGAGCTCCAGCAGGACCCGGCAAAAGCTATTCCCGCCGAAACGGTGTTTTCCCGGCTGGAGCTCCGTCATCGCGCGCGGCAGGCGAAAGCCAAGTAGGAAATGGAGTGCCGGATTGTCTTCTACACGAAAGTGGAAGCCGAACTCGAGCAACTCTATGACAATATAGCCGAGCGTGCGTCGCCGGCGATTGCCTGGGATTTTGTTGCGGGCATGCGCGATCTCTGTCTTGGGCTTGTCGACATTTCCGCAGCGCGGCACCGAGCGGGTGGAGATCATGCCGGGGCTGCGGATCATTGGGTAACGTCGCGCGGTCAGTATCGCTTTCGTTGTCGACGGCGAGTTCGTGCTGATCTGGGCATCTTCCACGCGGGCCGGAATATCACGCCCGAGTCGCTGGAAGAAAGGCTCTGAACCGCGAGCCAAGGGCCGCGACGATCGACATTCGGCTAAGTGCTGGTGGCTGCTTTAGGGCGACCGCATTCACCCGGCGAAGCGGTTGTGACGGGTATCGCCGCAACGGAAGCGCCGGCCAAAATTCAACCAAGCCAGCTCACGAATTTTGCCTTCTTGGATATCTCCACGAGAAATCGAAAAAAGAGCGATCTAGGCTGTTGACAGTTCGGTCGGGCGGCGACTATATACGGCCCACGAACGAGGGCGGTGCGCCGCTGGCGACGAAGAAGTTTGCTTCTAGGTCTGCCCTCTGTT
>NZ_VFWS01000360.1:0-1481 GCF_006443065.1 Mesorhizobium sp. B1-1-5
GCACCAGGCAACTCCATTGGGACGCTTACGGTCGACGGCGACTACACCCAGCTTGCCGGATCCACCTATGAAGCCGAAATCGACCCGGACGGCAGTTCCGACCTGATCGATGTGACCGGTGCTGCCGGGATCGAGGGCGGCACCGTCTTTGCGCTCAAGGCGCCAGGCGGCTACGACACCGGCACCCGCTACACCATCCTGACCGCCGCTGGCGGCGTTACCGGCACCTATGGCACACTTGACCAGAACGCGCCTTTCGTCGACCTTTCGCTCGCCTACGATCCAAACGCCGTCTATCTCGACGTAGCCCGCAACGACGCGTCGTTCTGCGATGTCGCAATCTCTGCGAACCAGTGTGCGGTCGGTGATGGCGCCGAGGGCCAGGGGCCTGGCAATCCGATCTATGACGCGATCGTCGGCTTGCCCGACGAGGAAACGGCCCCGGGATGCCTTCGATCAGCTTTCTGGTGAGATACACGCTTCGATAAAGGGCGCCATGCTGGACGACAGCCGCTTCGTGCGTGAGGCGGCAACGAACAGGGTGCGGGCCGCCTTCGGGGATGGCTCTGGATCCTCCATGCCGGTGCTGGCTTATGGGCCGGATGGTTCCGCCCTGACGCCTGAGGAACAGGCGCTGGTGCGAGAAGGCAAGAGCGCGCGCTATAGTGCTCCAGGGGCAGCGCCCGCTCCGGCCGATACGGAGCGCTTTGCGGCGTGGGGGCAGGCCTTCGGTTCATGGGGAACATGGGACAGCGATGGCAACGCCGCTTCGCTTGACCGTTCGACCGGCGGCTTCCTTGTCGGCGCAGACGGAATGATCGCCGAAAACTGGCGGCTGGGCCTGCTTGCCGGTTACAGCCGCAGCTCGCTCGATGTCGATGATCGCGCGTCCTCCGGCGACAGCGACAATTACCATCTCGGTGTTTATGGTGGCGGCCAGTGGGGCGCGCTTGGCCTGCGGGCCGGTGCGGCCTACACATGGCACGCCATCGAGACGGCGCGCTCCGTCAGTTTTCCCGGCTTCACCGACCGTCTCCCCGCCGACTACGACGCCGGCACGGCTCAGGTCTTCGGCGAGCTCGGCTACCGGATCGACCGCGGCTCCTTCGCCTTGGAGCCTTTTGGCAATCTCGCTTACGTCAACGTGCATAGCTACGGCTTTACCGAGGATGGCGGGGCGGCCGCGCTCACAGGCGCCAGCGGTACCACCGACGCCACCTTCACCACGCTCGGCCTGCGTGCTTCGACCGAGTTCGGGCTTGGTGGGATGAAGGCCAGGGCGCGCGGCATGCTCGGCTGGCGACATGCCTTCGGCGACGTCACGCCGCTCTCCGATTTTGCCTTCATCGGCGGTGAGGCCTTCACCGTCGCCGGGACACCGATCGCTGAGGACGCGCTCGTTCTCGAAGCCGGGCTTGATCTCGCCCTCTCGGAAAAGACCTCGCTCGGCCTCTCCTATTCCGGCCAGATCGGCGACGGCA
>NZ_VFWS01000361.1:0-1476 GCF_006443065.1 Mesorhizobium sp. B1-1-5
CCTTCTTCATTGCGTGATCTGCCGGGCCCATCACCGCAACCCGTCCGTCGATAACCTCGTAGGCGTCACAGATCGGACACAGCCGCAACGTGCCGGCCTTGATCATATCGGCGGCGTCGGGCGTGTCTGGAAGCGTATCGACAATACCGGTGGCCATGAGCACCGCGCGAGCCCGAATGGGAACCGATGCCGTGGCGATGAAATCGGTCCCACCCCGCTTAATGTCGTGGATCGTATCGTCCACGAGATCGACTCCGCTCAGCAGTGCCTGCTGCCGCAGACGATCAAGCAGCTCAACACCGGCAATACCGTCAGGAAACCCGGGACAGTTGTGGGTTACCGGTATCCACTTTGCGCGGCTTTGGCCGGCATCCACAAGGACGATCCGGCGCCGAAAACGCCCCAGGTAGGTCGCGGCGGTCAGGCCGGCCGGTCCGCCGCCGATGACCAGGCATTCGTATGATTCGCCAGGACGGATTTCATCGTCTGAAACCACAAGAGAACTCCCGACATGAGCGCGTCATTCCTGGCTGCCACCGCTGAGCGCCTCGTAAACCTCAGAACGCAACCAAACGAAGATCATCGCTCAGTCCTTGAGGCAGCGGGATCCAGCACGTCCGCGACCGCGTCCTTCTTCGCGCGAGGAAGGAGCGTCATCAGAAGAATGAATGCCGAGAGAACGAGACAGGCGGCGTTTGTGATGATGATCGGCCACTCGCCTTTCATGGACCCGAAGATGAGCCAGAGGGCGAAGCCTGCTGCCGTAATCGCATACATAGGCGCGGAGATACTGCCCGTGTCTCGCGTCTTTATGATCTTCCAGGCTTGCGGCGTAAAGCTCACCATCGAACATAGTGCCGCGAGATAGCCGACCAGTGTCTCAGTTTCCATGCAATCAAACCGTCGGCGCGCGGTTTTGTTCACGACGGGTGTCTCTAAGTTCAATTTGACCGCTGCCCTGGCACCCTGCAGATGGCTTTAGGGCTTGGCCGTGGAGGACTGATCCGATTCGGGAAGTCGATCTCGAACAGCCTTTTCGGTAGTTTTTGCGGTTGCCTTGACGACCTCACCGACCTTACCGGCTAACGTGTCGGCGGTGCCGCTCGAGCCCTGCCGGTCCGCCTCGCTCTTGACTGTCTCGTAAGCTTCGGCAGCGATCTCTTTCGCTTGCTCCACGCTGTCCTCTAAAGCACTGTTGGCGCTGCCAAGTAGTTTGTCGCGGTAGCCGCCGAGTTGCTCGTCTTCCATGGCTGTGCGAGGCAGAAGCACGCCTATAGCCGTACCCGCCGCCAGGCCGAGGACGGCAAGTGCCAGTGGTTCGCGCTCAAATAGTTCCTGCGCGGTTCGACTCGCCTGCACAGCCATATCACTCGCACTGGAGCCAAGCTGCCCCACGGTGTTTACAACCTTATCCTTGGTCTCGCCAGCCGCAGTTGCCACCGCTTCGCTTGCATTGCTCGCAATCGAGCCAACGGT
>NZ_VFWS01000362.1:0-1471 GCF_006443065.1 Mesorhizobium sp. B1-1-5
ACGCCTTGCTGTCGGCCGTCGTCGCCGACGGCATGACCGGCCGCCGGCACCGTTCCAACTGCGAACTGGTGGCGCAAGGCTTCGCCAACATCGCCTCGGCCCTGTTCGGCGGCATCTGCACCACCGGCACCATTGCCCGTACCGCCACCAATGTGCGGGCCGGCGCGCACGGGCCGGTTTCGGGCATGATCCACTCCATGATCCTGCTCGTCCTGATGCTGGCGGCAGCGCCGCTCGCCAGCTACATCCCGCTCTCCGCCCTCGCCGGCGTGCTGGCGGTGGTGTGCTGGAACATGTTCGAGAAGCAGGCTTTCGCCACGCTGCTGCGCGCCTCGCGCGGCGATGCGCTGGTGCTGATGGCCACCTTCCTGATCGTGGTCTTCCGCGACTTGACCGAAGGCATCGTTGTCGGATTCGCGCTGGGCTCGATCCTGTTCATCGACCGCATGGCGAAATCCATCGCCGTCGAGGCCGACCAGACGCTGGTGCCTGAGGACGTCGCCGACCGCGAGAGCGTCTATGATTCCAGGGACGCGACCGACGCCAACACCGTCGTCTACCGCATCTCCGGCGCATTCTTCTTCGGCGCCGCTTCGACCGTCGGCGCGGTGCTCGACCGCATCGCCGACCAGCGCAAGAACTTCATCCTCGACTGCTCGGCGGTGCCGTTCTTCGATTCGACCGCGGCCAATGTCATCGAGGGTGCGGCGCACAAGGCCAGGCGCGCCGGCGTGCGCTTTGTCATATCTGGCGCTTCGCCGCAGACAAGACGCACGCTGATCAACCACGGCCTCAAGCGCCCGCTGGTGACCTACGCCGCCTCGATCCGGGCAGCGCAGGCGCAGTTGGAGGGAAAAAGGGCAGCGCAGTAGCTTGCATTCTTCTTCCTTTCAACGCGCCGGGAAGCACCTCTCATGGGTTGAGCGATCGTGAACCGCTGACAAACGGACTTCCCCGGACGTAAAATCGCAGCAGGCGGTCGGCATCCTTCGAAATGCCGATCCGAACGCTCTGCCCGATTTCGCCGGGGTCGCGGCCATCGCTTGCAAGCCATAGAGGGCCTTCCCGGCAAAGATCGAGCCCGTCGAGCGAACGGTCGATCCGCAACGCCATGGCGAGCCTTCCCGGTCCTCGCGCCAGGTCACGCAGGCGCTCGATGCCGCGATTGAGCTGCATGATCGGAATGCCGTCGAGCGGCTCCAGTGCCCTGATCAGGACGCCGGTTCCGATGCCGGGCATCTCGCTCGAGACATTCAGCATGTATGAGATGCCGTAGGCGAGATAGACATAGGCATGCCCGCGCTCGAGGAACAGCGAGCGATTGCGCGGGGTCATTCCCCTGAAGCCGTGCCCGGCAGCATCGCCGGCGACATACGCCTCGGTCTCGACGATGCGGCCGCTGGCAATGCCTTCGGGCAATTCCCGGACCACGATCTTGCCGATGAGATAGCGCGCGAGAGCGGCCGTATCG
>NZ_VFWS01000363.1:0-1471 GCF_006443065.1 Mesorhizobium sp. B1-1-5
CTATCCGAGCGGGGCGCCGGCGATCTTCGTCGACCAATGCGCCAGGCTTGGCGGGCGGGCCGGCATCATCGCCTGCGTCGGCGATGATGATTTCGGCAGGATCAATGTCGAGCGCCTGCGCCGGGACGGTGCGGATGTATCGGCCATCGCCGTCAGCCCAGACTATCCGACGGGCAGCGCCTTCGTGCGCTACCGTGAGGACGGTTCGCGCGACTTCGTCTACAATATCGGCAAATCGGCCGCGGCGCGGGTCGGCTTGACCCCTGAGGCCAGGGCGCTGCTGGCGCGTTCAGGCCACCTGCACGTCATGGGCACCGCACTCAGCATTCCCGCCATTTGGCAGGTGCTCGACCATGCCATCGATGTGGTCAAGGCGCGTGGCGGAAGCATCTCGCTCGATCCCAATCTTCGCAAGGAACTGCTCGGCCATGGCCAGACGCGCGAGCGCTTCGCGCGGCTTCTCGACATTGCGGATCTGATCCTGCCGTCGGGTGAGGAACTCCACACCGCTTCGGGCAACGACAATGAAGCCGACGCGCTCGCCTCGCTGTTTGCCCGCGGCGCCGGCGAGGTCGTCGTCAAGCGCGGCGCGTTGGGCGCGTCCCTGTTCGGCGCCGACGGCAGCCGCGTCGAGTCGCCCGGCTTCCTGGTCGAGGAGATCGATCCGACCGGCGCGGGCGACTGTTTTGGCGGTGCCTACATCGCCTGCCGCAGGCTCGGCATGCCTGCCGTGACCGCGCTCGATTACGCGAATGCGGCAGGCGCGCGCAACGTCACGCGGCAAGGCCCGATGGAAGGAGCCGGCACGCGCGCCGAACTCGATCTGTTCATTGCCAACACGCCGAGGCGACGCCCGTGACCGATCCATTGCTGAAACTTGCAAATTCCCGGCGGCGGGGCGCGGCGGAAGGCATCACCTCCGTCTGCTCGTCCCATCCGGTCGTGATCCGGGCCGCAGTGCGCGACGCCGCGCTGTTCTCGCGGCCGCTGCTGATCGAGGCGACCTGCAACCAGGTCAACCAGTTCGGCGGCTATACCGGCATGCAGCCCGCTGACTTCGTCGCGGCGGTGACCGCTATTGCAGGCTCCGAAGGCCTTGCGCCCGAGCGGGTCATCTTCGGCGGGGATCATCTCGGTCCCAATCCATGGCGAAAGGAAGATGCCGGCGCGGCCATGGCGAAGGCCGAGGACATGGTGTCCGCCTATGTCCGGGCCGGTTTCCGCAAGATCCATCTCGATGCCTCCATGGGATGCGCGGGCGAGCCGGCGGCGCTGGATGACGCTACGATTGCCAGGCGCGCCGCCCGCCTGGCGCGCAAGGCCGAGGACGCCGCCAGCGGGACCGACCGGCCACTCTACGTGATCGGCACCGAGGTTCCGCCGCCGGGCGGAGCGGATCATCTCATCGGCGAAATCAGCCCCACAAGCCTGTCCGCGGTCCAGCACGCACTGGCGGTGCATCGGCTGATCT
>NZ_VFWS01000364.1:0-1466 GCF_006443065.1 Mesorhizobium sp. B1-1-5
GATTTTGGCATTCTATCGCCCCGATGGTTCGTTCTGGACTGGAAGCAAGAAATGACCCTCTCACTCAAAGACCTAGCCCGCACGATCGCCAAAGCCAGGCACGGCACGGACGCCATGTGGGCGAACTACATGGGTGCTGCGGAGGCTGTCATGAATGAATTGCGACTAGGCGGCCAGCAAGCCGCAGTTGAAGCCGTTGATGATGTGGATGACCTAACAGACGTTCGATCTGTCTGGCGAGCCGCATGTGACCGCATAATCAATGGATGACGCCCTTATTGCGCAGCCGGACGGCGCGCAATAATCACCAAGCCCGATCACGCCCTAGACCCGCTTCGGCGGGTTTCTTTTTATTCACTCTCCATCAACACCCCCGCCTCACGCGCGGCGGCCACAAACACCGCCCTCGCCTCTTCAGCACCCACGCGCCCATACAGCGCCTCGGATAGCACTTCCGCCGCTGTACGCCACGCAGAGCCACGCCCTGGCCATGCCAGCATCGTATCGCTGGCCGCCTTCACGTTCCGCACCTCACGCACCAACTGGCGCGGCCCGCTTCTGTCGCGGATACGCACAGGCGCGAACGTCATTTTTCTGCCGTCCTGTTGCATAGGAATATTTTCTCCACCATACTCCGCCCCATGGAACTCTCAGCGCTCACCGGCAAGGTCTACTACGAAGTCCGCTTCGAGGACATTCCGCCAGCCGTTGCGCTGGCGGCTAGGTGCGGCTGCTGCGGGCATGAGGCGCCGGTAGATCGCGAGCATTTACAAAAGCGTTCACAGGAAGCATATCTGCGTTTTGCTGCACGTTTCGTCCGCTGCACTAAATGCTCAAACATATATCACAATCGCATCTTCGCATTAGCCGCTCCTTAACTGTAAGTGTGGCTTCCGGGGTACATCTCAAAAGCAAGTCTGGTCCGACCAATTAGCCCTTGCGAATGCTCCGCAAATATAACAGGGTGTAATTGGGCTTGATCGCTCGGATTGGAATAGACGCTACAGGCGTCGAATTGTGCGCCTGCTTGGCGGCGACGCACGCACCTGGCTTTGGCCGGGAGCGGCGTTCTATGTCCAAGCCTCGGCTAAAAGGCGCCGGCATGTTTCCAACATGCGATCAACTCCCGGCTTGCCGCGCCATACGACGGCGGCTGACGAAGCATTGAGATGCGGACTGGCGCTCTGCGCCGAAAAAGAAAGGGACAATGCTCCAACATAAGGGTTTGGGTAAAATGGGCAACATGGTAATGCCTGCCGCCACTGAGCTTATAGTGACGGCGGACTCTCAAGACGAACCTACCGACAGACAATGCTGGCGCTTTAAGATAGGCCAGTGCATTTCGCATAAAGACCAAAGCATGCCGTCGCTTGTAGTGGGACGGATACTAACCAGCAAAGGCAAAGAGGTGTACGGGTTGCGAACGATCGCACCCCGTACACCTCTTTGCCTTTGCTGGTTAGTAT
>NZ_VFWS01000365.1:0-1464 GCF_006443065.1 Mesorhizobium sp. B1-1-5
GCCTTGTGCAGTTCCCAGAGCTCCTTGAGACCGGCGAGTGCGATGGCCGGCAGCCCCAGCAGGAATGAAAAGCGCCCCGCTTCATCCCGCTTAAAGCCGAGCCCCAGTGCTGCCGTCAAGGTCGAACCGGACCGCGAGACGCCCGGGATCAATGCGCCGATTTGGGCGATGCCGACGAGCAGCGCATCGGCCATGGATGCCTGGCCCATGGTGCGCGCATGGCGGGCACGGAGTTCGGCCAGCGCCAGCAGGAGTGCCATGACGATGCAGGCCCAGCCGATGACCCCGAGGCCGCGCAGCGGCGAATTGCAGGCGTTGAGAAGGCCAGACAGAGCCACGCCGGCGATGGCGATCGGGATCGTCGCCAGCACGATCCAGAGCGCCAGCCGGAAATGTCGGTCGGCGAAATCGCGCCGTTTCAAGGCACTGACCGAACCGGACAGGATGTCCCTGACATCGTTCCAGAAGTAGCTGATCACCGCGGCGAGGGCCGCAAGCTGCATGGCGGCGGAGAAAGCGGAGCCGGGATCCTGCCAGCCCAGCATCGCCGGGACGACGCGCATGTGGGCGGTCGAGGAAATCGGCAGCAGTTCGGTGATGCCTTGCACCAAGCCGAGAAATGCGACCTTGGCGTAGCCCAGGCCGACAAAGCCCATGTCCATGCCTTGCATGCAGCTGTCGGCCATGTCGAATTCCATGTCAGAGAGATCGGAGTTGCGCGGGGAACGACTGGGGCGATCGGCCCCTGGGCAAGCCATACCGCCATGGGACGGAAAATCAATTTACGGATTTGTGAACTGGCACCCGGGAATGGGCGTCAGCGAGTGCGGAAGGCGCGTTCGAATATCAACACCGCGCCGCCTCGGCGCGTTGGCAGCACCAGGCAGTGGCCAGACCGGCCCGGCGGGTCGGCCTGCAAAAACTGGAGGAAATCACGATGCGATCAGGGGCACAGCCAGAGTTTCTGGCACGCCCTGGCGATCACGTGCGCCGGCGGCACAACCGGCTCCTCGACGGAAGGCCGACGCGCCCGTTCGAGCAGCATGCGCACCTGTTCCGGGCGCACACGATCGCGCTCCATCACAAGCAGGACCATCGGATCGCTCAAAAGCTCGTCCAGGGTACTGATGCTGTCGTTCATCCGTCGTCTCCTCGAATGCCGGCCCGCACCGGTTAAATAGGGAGACAATGATGGCTCGCCAATGACGCTTTGCCGGCTTTCGCGTGACTGTTTCGGTTATTTCGTGACTGTTTCGATTAATTTTTGTCACGGTCACGTAATTTCACCCTTCTGTTGGCCCGCTTCATCCGGCACAGCTCATCGGTTTCGGCGCTCAAGCGCCGATCCACCTTCTTTCATAAGGCGGGAAGGGAGGCCGGAGGCCTCAGGCAGGCGGCGCGCCTTCGTGCTGCGGCAAGCCGTCATCGAGCACCACCCAGGGCTGCTTGGAGGCGGTCCAGATG
>NZ_VFWS01000366.1:0-1462 GCF_006443065.1 Mesorhizobium sp. B1-1-5
CGGAAATACTGCGGCGTTCTTTCGAATTGATGGTCGAACGGTCCGATACGCTGGCGGCGCTGATCTCGCTGGAGAACGGCAAGGCGCTGCGCGACGCGCGCGGCGAGGTCGCCTATGCGGCTGAATTCTTCCGCTGGAATGCCGAGGAAGCGGTGCGCATCAGCGGCGAGTTCGGCCTGGCGCCGTCAGGCGCCAACCGGATCGTCGTCGATTATCATCCGATCGGCATCTGCGTGCTCATAACGCCCTGGAATTTCCCCGCCGCCATGGCGACACGCAAGATCGCGCCGGCGCTGGCCGCCGGCTGCACCGTCATTCTGAAGCCCGCCAGCGAGACGCCCCTGACCGCCTACGCGCTCGCCGCGCTGTACGAGGAGGCGGGTGTGCCTCCCGGCGTCGTCAATGTGCTCACCACTTCGAACCCCGGACCAGTGACCTCCGCCATGCTCGCCGACCCGCGCGTCCGGAAGCTATCCTTCACCGGTTCGACCGGCGTGGGTCGTGTTCTGCTGGCCGAAGCCGCCAAGCACGTCATCTCATGCTCGATGGAACTCGGCGGCAACGCCCCGTTCATCGTCTTCGATGACGCCGACCTGGACGCGGCCCTCGACGGCGCGATGGTCGCCAAGATGCGAAACGCCGGCGAGGCCTGCACGGCAGCCAACCGCATCTACGCGCAGGCCGGCATCCATGACGCGTTTGCCGAAGGTCTGCGCCAACGCATGGCCGCGCTCAAGCTCGGTTCAGGCACCGACCCGGACACCGAATGCGGTCCGATGATTACCAGGAAGGCCGTCGAGAAGATCGATCGGCTGGTCAAGGACGCGGTCGGCCGTGGGGCCAGGATCCTGTGCGGCGGCGCGGTCGCCGACGACAAGGGCTATTTCTATCCGCCGACCGTCCTTCGGGACGTGCCCGCGAATGCCGAGATGGCGCAGGAGGAGATATTCGGTCCGGTGGCCCCGATCAGCCGCTTCGAGAACGAGGACGAAGTCATCGCGCGCGCCAACGACACGGAATACGGCCTTGCCGCCTACATCTACACGCGTGATCTGGCCAGGGGCATGCACGTGGCATCGAAGATCGAAACGGGCATGGTCGCGCTCAATCGCGGCCTGATGTCGGATCCGGCGGCACCTTTCGGCGGCGTCAAGCAGAGCGGCCTTGGCCGCGAAGGCGGACAGAAGCACGGCATTGCCGAGTTCATGGAGGCGAAGTACATCGCCGTGACCATGTGAACGGGCACCCCATGCAGAATGATCCTTTCCGCATCCGCGACCACGTCGCCGAGTTCGACGACATCGTCGCCGAGATCGTTCGTCGCAGCACGGAGGTGCGCGCAACAATACCGATGGTTGCCGACATCGCCTATGGAGCGGATGCCACCGAGACCATCGACCTGTTCTTTCCGGAGGGCAAACGCGACCGCCTGCCGGTGCACATGTTCATCCATGGCGGCTAC
>NZ_VFWS01000367.1:0-1456 GCF_006443065.1 Mesorhizobium sp. B1-1-5
GACCGCCTGCAGGTCTTCGTGCTGCCGGAAAGCCGCTTCACCGCCGCCGGCCTTGCCTCGGCGCTTGCCGGTGGATCGCCGCCCATCATCGTGCGCAATCACGAGGTCGAACGCGGCCATTTCTTCCTCGACCCCTGCAATCTTCATCCCGGAGAGGCGGAGAGCGTCGCCGAACGGCTGCGCGCCCTGTTAACCGCGAAGGACCGGCCCGCCGACGCCATGAAGATTGCTCGCAAGGACTCTTCCGGCGCCTTACGCTGGCCGGATTGAGCGCCAAGCGGACCAACGAACCCAAAGCACCGGCTGATCACGTGACTGTGAACAGCCGGATGCGTACGCGGCGGGAATAAATCTCGGCCGCAACGGGTCTCCTCGACATAGGCCGCTACAGGCGTTGAGGAGATCCGCATGTCCGTCATCATGAACACGACAGCGAACATGGCCGCGGCGTCGGCGGCCGCCATGTGCTGGAGCGCATGACCTCAACCGGCCTCTCTCCCATGATGCACGGCTTTCCCATTGCGCTTGACACTGGTGACGCAGATGAATTCACTTTCGCCACGGCAGGCGGCTTTGCCTGTTGCCGAGGGTTTCGCCCGCACGGGCGGGGCGAGACCGCCGGTATTGCTTGAAAGCGCACGGCCTGTTCCTCGTGGAGTATCGGATGGTGCTGCTTTGAGCGAGAAGGCCGGAGCCGAGCGCTTCAGCGAGGTGGTGCTGCCTCATCTCGGTGACGCGCTGGCGCTTGCCCGCTGGTTGACCGGCAATGGCGCCGATGCCGAGGACGTCGTGCAGGACGCCTGCATAAAGGCGCATGCGGGCATATCAGGCTATGCCGGCGGCAATGCCCGCGCCTGGCTGCTGACCATCGTGCGCAACACCGCCTATACCTGGATGTCGCGCAACCGGCCGCGCGGCAGGTTGGCCGTCGGTGAGCTCGGCGAGCTCGACGAGATGGCGGCGGCACACGGCATCAGCGTGCCGGACGAGTATGGTCCGGAGGCAAGCCTGATCGCCAAGGCCGACACGGTGGCGCTTGAAACGGCGATAGCAGCCCTGCCGCAGCCGTTTCGCGAGACGCTTGTGCTGCGCGACATCAGCGGCCTCAGCTATCGCGAGATAGCGGCCATGCTCGGCGTGCCGATGGGCACGGTGATGTCCAGGCGGGCTCGCGCGCGGAGCCTGCTTATGTCTGACCTGGGGAGAGCGCCATGACCATGCATGACGATGGACTGCCCAATGATCCGGAAGGCATCAGGCTGATGATCCACGCCCTCGTCGATGGCGAACTTGATGCAGCGGCCGCGCTTGCGGTGGAGCGGCGCATTGCGGCCGATCCGCGGCTTGCCTCGGAGCATGCCCGCATCGTGGCCTTGCGGGGCGCGGTCAGCCGCCTGCCGCGCCCAGATGTCGGCGACGCCTTTCGCGCGCGCATCGCGGCCATTGGCACTGCGGC
>NZ_VFWS01000368.1:0-1454 GCF_006443065.1 Mesorhizobium sp. B1-1-5
CCCGCAACGAACGTTTCGCTGATACGGTGTTGAAGTATTTTCGGAACGCAATCCGCGAGTTCGAACAGTATTTGGCGAACGTGCTGTCGATACGGCGCATGGTCACGCGGGAAACAGGTGAGCGTGGCGGAACACGGACCGCGAAGTATGACGAGCTTCTGCAGTTCGTCCGCTTCTGCATCGTAGGCGAGAACCATCCGATCAGGCTGCCAGCGATCCCGATGTATCTCGATTTCCTGGTAACTGCCGATTTCCATCACGGTCTTTCGCCGCTCGTCGACAGCCGTTACCTCGCCGTGGTGGCGATCGACGGTTTTCCGGCCGACAGTTGGCCGGGCATTCTCAACTCTCTCGATCTGATGCCTCTCACCTACCGCTGGTCCTCGCGCTTCATGTTTCTCGATGCCGTCGAGGCGCGTCAGAAGCTCGAACGAACCCGCAAGAAGTGGCAGCAGAAGGTTCGCCCCTTCTTCGACCAACTCTTTCAGACGAACTCCCGGTCGATCGACCAGGACGCCGTCATGATGGTGGCCGAGGCCGAGGATGCGATCGCGGAATCGTCGTCGCAGCTCGTTGCCTACGGTTACTACACGCCGGTTATCGTGATGTTCGACCAGGACGAGCAGCGCCTTCGCGACAAGGCTGAAGCTGTGCGCCGGCTTGTTCAGGCCGAAGGCTTCGGGGCCCGCATCGAGACACTCAACGCGACGGAGGCCTTTCTCGGCAGCCTGCCAGGCAACTGGTACGCCAATGTCCGCGAGCCGCTGATCAACACGCGAAATCTCGCGGATCTTATCCCGCTCAATGCGGTGTGGTCGGGCAGTGCTGTTGCACCGTGTCCGTTCTACCCGGAGAATTCCCCGCCGCTGTGCCAGGTCGCGTCCGGCTCGACACCATTCCGGCTCAACCTTCATTCGGGCGATGTCGGTCACACCCTGATCTTCGGCCCGACCGGTTCCGGCAAGTCCACGCTTCTCGGCCTGATAGCAGCGCAGTTCCGCAGATACCAGGGCGCGCAGCTCTTCGCCTTCGACAAGGGACGGTCAATGCTACCGCTGACGCTTGGTGTCGGCGGCGATCATCATGATGTCGGGGCAGGCGAGGGGCTTTCCTTCTGCCCGCTTTCCCAACTCAGGTCCGATAGCGACAGGGCCTGGGCTGCGGAGTGGATCGAGACGCTGATCGCGCTTCAAGGCGTGAAAATCACGCCGGACCACCGCAACGCCATCGCCCGGCAGCTGACCCTCATGGCGACGTCCCAAGGGAAGTCCCTCTCCGACTTCGTGTCAGGCGTGCAGTTGCGTGAGATAAAGGAGGCTCTCCAGCATTACACGGTCGACGGTCCGATGGGGCACCTGCTCGACGCCGAAGCCGACGGTCTGACGCTGTCGTCATTCCAGACGTTCGAAATCGAGCAGCTGATGAATATGGGTGACCGGACCCTGATTCCGGTT
>NZ_VFWS01000369.1:0-1451 GCF_006443065.1 Mesorhizobium sp. B1-1-5
GCCCTCGGTGGCGATTGGGGCGGCGATTTGGGCGGCGGCCTGCCGAAAGCGGCCTTGAGCGAAATCCATGGCGTCGAGACCCGCGATGCCGGAGCGGTCGCCGGCTTCGCCCTGTCGCTCGCCAGCCTGATCCTCAAGCCCAGCCTGATCCTCAAGCAAGGGCCGCGATTGCCGGTGCTGTGGATCGGCACCCAGGAGGTTTTTCGCGAGGCGGGCTTTCCCTATGCCCGGGGCCTTCACGCCGCCTTCGGCATCGAGCCGGAGCAATTGCTGTTTTCCGAGGCGCCAAGGCTCGCCGATGCGCTGTGGGTCGCCGAGGAGGCGGCCCGCATGACGGCGCTCGCCGCCGTCATCCTTGAAGTCCGCGGCAATCCGCAGCGGCTGGACCTGACCGCGACGCGCCGGCTGCACGCCCACGCGCAGAGCGCCGGCCGGCCGGTCTTCCTGCTGCGGCAGGCGGCCGAACCCGAACCGACGGCGGCGCCCGTCCGCCTCATCGTCTCGCCGGCGCCGGCAGGGCCGCGCGACACGGTCGCCGGGCCGCTTGCCGGCTCGATCGGCCGCCCCGCCTTCACCATCAGCATCGGCAAGAGCCGCACGGCCCTGCCAGGACAATTCATATTGGAGTGGAACCCCGATGAACGCATATTCGATGAAAGACGGATTGGGGAAGAACGAGCAAAGAATCCTGTCCCTGTGGTTTCCCTATCTCGCGGCCGAACGGATCCTGCGGCAGCGCCTGGGGCGGTCCTGGCGTTCCCGGCCATCGGATCACCGGCCGCTGGTGATCAGCCATCGCGACAGCAACGCGCAGCGCATCTTAGCCCTCGACGAGCGGGCTGAGGCGCTGCATCTGAAGCCCGGCATGGGCATCGCCGATGCGCGCGCCATGCATCCGTCGATCGACATAATGGAGGCCGATGCCGAAGCCGACCGGCGCCTGCTCGAAGGCCTTGCGGACTGGTGCGACCGCTATACCCCGCTGGTGGCGCTCGACGGGACCGACGGCCTGTTCCTCGACGTCACCGGCTGCACCCATCTTTTCGGCGGCGAACGCGCCATGCTGGACGAGATCCTGTCGCGCTTCTTCCATCAGGGCTTCGACGTCCGTGCCGGCCTTGCCGCGACACCCGGCGCCGCCTGGGCGGCGGCGCGGTTCTGCGGCGACCGCATCGTTGCCGGCGGCGAGGAGGAAGCGCTCCTGGCGCCCTTGCCGCTGGCGGTGCTACGCATCGCGCCGGAAACCCGCGCCAGCCTGGAAAGTGTTGGCCTGCGCACGGCGGGCGCGGTGATGGCCGCGCCGCGCGCGCCGCTCGCCCGCCGCTTCGGTGCCTCCCTGCTCTTGCGCCTCGACCAGGCGCTCGGCCGTCTCGACGAGGCGGTGTCGCCGCGCCTGCCCGTCGCGCCGCTTTCGGTCGAACGCCATTTGGCCGAGCCCGTCACGCTGACAG
>NZ_VFWS01000037.1:0-43772 GCF_006443065.1 Mesorhizobium sp. B1-1-5
GCGCGTCCGCTACGCTCCCGCTCCGCCCGTGGATGACGAAGTCCTTCGCCACCTGGAGCGCGGCGATAACAGAGCTACGCCTTCTCTCCCGCCTTCGGCCAGTAAGTACCGAAGGACCAGACATTGCCTTCCGGGTCGAGGCAGATGAACTCGCGGCTGCCATAGTCGCGGTCGACCAGTTCCTGGATGATTTTCGCGCCGGCCTTCTTGGCACGCGCATAGGCGGCGTCGGCGTCATCGACGGCGATGTAGATCGACTTGCCGCCGCCACCGCCGGGCGCGCCGACCATCTTGCCGTAATCGTCGTCGCGTGCCGTACCCAGCATGATCATCGAGGACCCGAAAGTGAGCTCGGCATGGTGGACGATGTCGCCCTCGCCATAGCGGGCGCGAAGTTCGAAGCCGAAGGCCTCGCTGAGCCAGTCGATCATCTTGGCGGCGTTCCTGTAGCGCAGGGCCGGATAGAGACGGGGTGCTTCGTTTGCTGTCGGCATGACAATATCCCTCGGTCGGTTGATGAATGCCAGTCTGCGCAAAGGCGGTCTCGGCGTCTTGAAGAAATGTTACCTCGCTCAGGCCTACATCGACGTTGCGAGACCGGTCGGCGTTTCGCCGGCCAACTGACGGAACTCGCGCACCAGATGCGCCTGGTCGGCGTAGCCGCAATCGGCGGCGATGTCGGCCCAGTCATGGTCCTGCCGTTTCGACTGGGACAGCGCGCGGTTGAAGCGCACGATGCGTGACAATGTCTTCGGGCCGATGCCGATCGCGTCGGTGAATCTCGCCGCCAGATGCTTGCGGCTCCAGCCGATCTCGCCGGCGAGCGTCGAAATGCGGGTGCGGCCGCCCGACGCAATGACCGCCCTGTAGGCCCAGGCGATTTCCGGTGAAAGCGCATTCGCCTCGACAAGGCGGCTGGTAATGAATCCCTCGGCAATGTCGAAGCGCGCGTTCCAATGCGATGCCTCGCCAAGCCGGTCGCGCAATGCGATGCCGTCAAAGCCCAGCGCATCGTCCAACCCGACCATGCGATCGCGCAACTCGCTCATCGGCAGGCCGAAGAACTGCCTGGCGCCAAGCGGGGTGAAATTGACCTGGACGCAGCAGGCGCCGCCAAAGGATTCGATCATGACCGGCCCGGCATAGAGGCCGGCGGCGAAGCTGGCGTAGCGGTCATTGTCGCCCGGGCTGTGGCCGAGCCCAATGGCAAAGGCTTCGGCGAAGCTGATCACCAGCGGCACGGTCAGCGAAGCATATTCGACGATGCGGAAATGGCCGGGACAGGTCTCGCGATAGCCGCAGATATCGGTGACGATGCCCGCAAGCGAGGCGGCGGGCTTGCGCCGCACCATCTCGAAATGGAGGGCGGGAGAGCGATTATCCTGGCGATGGCGCTCTGGCTCGTCGGACATGATCCGAACCTAGCAGAACACCCCCTCGAAAATCAAAAGCGCCCGGCAGGGCCGGGCGCTCCGAGTTGCCTGAGAATGCTGTGCTCAGGCGCCGCGCATCAAACAGCCGGCGGCGAGCACGATGTAGGCGATAAGCATGATCCAAACGGACGCAAGCGGAATAAATGCAAGAACGCCAAGCGCGGCAAGAAGGCCGATGACGGCGATAACCAACGAAATAATGAACACGATCTGGGTGGGCGCACTGAGATTCATGTCTGGTCCCTCCAACATGATTCGCAACACCAGAACTCTACCAGCAGGAGGCCTCACACACCAACCAGTTGGCGCAAAGGATTGGCGGGGTCGGCCAAGAGCTTGATCGCGAGCGCCACGCACACGACCACCAGCAGCGGCTTGATCAGTTTCGCGCCGGTGCGGATAGCTAGGCTTGCGCCGACACGGGCGCCGATGAACTGCGCCACGCCCATCATCAAGCCGATCTTCCAGTCGATGACGCCGACGGCGGCGAAAACGACGAAGCCGCCGATGTTGGAAGCGAAATTGAGCAGCTTGGTGTGCGCCGTCGCCTTGAGCACGCCGTAGCCGGCAAGCGTGACGAAGGCGAGCATGTAGAAGGAGCCGGCGCCGGGACCGAAGATCCCGTCGTAGAAGCCGATCAGCGGCGGGACGCTCAGTCCGAACAGGAAGGGCGACAGCCGCTCGGCGCGGTCGACGTCGCCCATGTTCGGCTTCAGCGCGAAATAGAGCGCGATGGCGATCAGCAGCACCGGCAGCAGGGCGCGCATGAAATCGCCGGGCACGACGGTCGCCAAAAGCGCCCCGACCGCGCCGCCGGCAAGCGCCAGCGCGGCGGACGGCAGCTGGCGGCGCAGGTCGACCTGACCCTTGGCGGCGTAATGGATAGTGGCCGAGCCGGACCCGAACATGCCCTGCAATTTGTTAGTGCCAAGTGCTGCCACCGGCGAAAAGCCGGCGAGCAGCAGCGCCGGGATGGTGATCAGCCCGCCGCCGCCGGCGATCGAATCGACAAAGCCTGCCGCGAAAGCGGCGGCGACGAGAATAAGGACAGTCTGCAGGGTAAGGTCGATCATCGGGGAGGGGCGCCTGGAAGGAAGCCGCAGCTTCCATCATGCTCGCCCCGTTTGCGCAAGAGCGATTCCACGCCACAGCGGTTCGCCGTCATGCGCCGAACCGCTCTGTTCTTGTTTTGACCTAAATTCCGGTCGGAAGGCTACGGCGAAGTCGCCGAGCCTAAACGCTCACACTTTTCCTGGAATTGCTCTAACAATCCAATCGGAACAGCAAGGGAGCTTGGTGGCGATGGCGCTGCTCGACCAGATACGTTCGATCTTCGACGGTGACCCGGGTGTGCGCAAGGTGGCGGACGACCCTGTGCTGTCGGCGGAATTGCTGATGCTGTTCCGCATGATCCTGGCCGACGGCTCGGTCTCGGAGAGCGAGATGGTCGTCTTCCGGCATATCTGCAAGGAAGCCTTCGGCATTCCGGAGGCCAGCATCGACAGCGTCATCGAATATCTCAACGATTACGGCTACGAGACCAACGGCTCGCAGGCGATCGCGCTGTTCCGCGACCTCGATGTCGAGCGCCGGAAGCTGCTTGCGCGCCACATGGCCGAGATCGCCAAGGCCGATGCCAGGCTGGCGGAGAGCGAGGTGAAGCTTCTGCGCCGCACGCTCGACCTGCTCGACATCAGCCCAGTCGATTTGGTGAAGCCGGAGGACTGAAGCAATTCCAGGACAAGCGTGAGCGTTTAGGCTCGGCGACTTCGCCATAGCCTTCCGTCGGGAATTGCCTCAAACAAGGAAGCTGGCTCACCCCTGTTCCTGCATGCGCCGCGCGATGGCGCGGTGGAGGTCAGGCGCCGCCGCGACCAGCGCCTGCGCCGCTTCCGAGCGCGGATGGTCGAGCACTTCGGCCGCCCGGCCGCGTTCGACAATCTTGCCTTCATGCATGACCAGCACCTCGTCCGCCATGGCGCGGGCGACCGTCAGGTCATGGGTGATGAAGAGATAGGCGATGCCGAGCTTCTGGTTGAGCTCGGCGAAAAGGTCGAGGATCTGGGCGCGGATCGAGACGTCCAGCGCCGATACCGGCTCGTCGGCCACCACCAGCTTCGGACGGGTGATGATGGCGCGGGCGATCGACAGGCGCTGGCGCTGGCCGCCGGAGAATTCATGAGGGTATTTGTCCATGTCGCGCTGGCCGAGGCCGACTTCCTGCAGTGCATGCGCGACCATCTCGCGGCGCTCGGCCTTCGCCGGCTGCTTTTCCAGAAGATGCAGCGGCTCGGCCACCAGCTTCTCGACCTTCTGGCGCGGGTCGAAGGAACCGTAAGGATCCTGGAACACGACCTGCATGTCGCGCCGGGCCGGCTTCAGCGACGACTCCGGCTTGCCCGTGATGGGCTCGCCGCGAAAGCGGATCGTGCCCGCCGTCGGCTTGTCCAGAGCGAGGATCATGCGGGCAAGCGTGGACTTGCCGCAGCCCGAACGGCCGACGAGCGCCACCGATTGCGCGGGCTCGATGGTGAGCGAGACATCGTCGACGGCGCGGATTGGTTGCGCCGGCCGGAACAGAGATTTGCGCCGTCCCGGATAGTTCCGGCCGACGCCCTCGACTTCGAGCAGGGGTTTTGCCGATCCGGCAAGGTGCGGTTTCGGGCGCGCCGGCACGTGCATGGAGGCCAATGCCAACTCGCGCGTATAGGGATGCTGTTGCTCAGACAGCGTGCGCGCGGTTTCGCCGGCTTCCATCACTTCGCCGTTGCGCAGGATGGTCAGGCGATCGGCCATCTCGGTCACCACGGCGAGGTCGTGCGAGATGAGCAGCAACCCCATGCGGTTCTCGCTGACCAGGTCGCGCAAAAGATCGAGGATCTGCGCCTGCAGCACCACATCGAGCGCCGTCGTCGGCTCGTCGGCGATCAGCAGCTTCGGCTTCAGCGCGCAGGCGATGGCGATGACGACGCGCTGGCGCTGGCCGCCCGATAGTTCGTGCGGATAGCGCGACAGCGGGAATTTGGCCTCGGGCAGGCCGACGCGGTCGAGGATTTTTCGTGCGCGCTCCTCGGCCTCGGCGCGGCCCGCCTTGGTGTGCCAGCGAATGCCCTCGGCGACCTGCTCGCCGATCGTCTTGACCGGGTTCAACGCCGTCATCGGCTCCTGGAAGACCATGCCGATATCGTCGCCGCGCAAGGCGCACATCTGGTCCTCGCTCGCGCCGAGGATGTCGATGCCGTCGAAGGCGACGCGGCCCTCGGCGCGGGCCAGATGCGGCAGCAGCCGCATGATTGTCAGCGCCGTCATCGACTTGCCGGAGCCGGATTCGCCGACCAGGCCGACGACCTCGCCCGGTGCTATCGTCAACTCGACGCCTTTCAGGATCGGCGTATCGCCGATCGTAAGCGACAGGTTTTCGATCTCGAGCAGGTTCATATGCGCCGCCGCGATTTCGGATCGAGGATGTCGGCAATGCCGTCGCCGAGCAGGTTCAGCCCAAGCACGGTGACGATGATCGCCATGCCGGGGAAGATCGCCATCCAGGGTGCGATCACCATGCGCGTCTGCGCGTCGAACAGCATGCGGCCCCAGCTCGGCATCGGCGGCTGGGCGCCGAGGCCGACATAGGAAAGCCCGGCTTCGGCGAGGATGCCCAGCGCGAACTGGATCGTGCCCTGGACCAGCAGCAGCGTCGCGACGTTGGGCAGGACGTGCTCGACGGTGATCTGTGTCATGCCCTTGCCGGCGGCGCGCGCGGCAAGGATGAATTCGCGCGGCCAGATGGCTAAAGCGCCCGCGCGGGCGACACGCGCGAAGACAGGTATGTTGAAGATGCCGATGGCAATAATGGCATTGACGGCGCCCGGACCGAAGATCGCGGTGATCATGATTGCCGAAAGCAGCGCCGGAAAGGCGAAGACCAGATCGTTGAGGCGCATCAGCGCCTCGTCGACTATCCCGCCGCGCGCCGCGGCGACGGCGCCGAGCGGCACACCGATGCCCATGCCGATGCCGACCGCGACCAACGCCACGGCGATCGAGTTGCGGGCGCCGACCATGATCATCGACAGGATGTCGCGGCCGAAATGGTCGGTGCCGAACCAGTGCGCCCAGGAGGGCGCCTGCGTCTTGTCGGCGATCACCAGCCTGGCGACGTCGTAAGGCGTCCAGGCAAAGGAGAGGAGCGCGACGGCCACAACCAGCAGCGTAATGATCAAGCCGATCAGGAAGGAGCGGTTGCCGAAGGCCTTGGCCAGCACGCCGGCAAGCGTTTCTTCGGGCAGGTCGACGCGCAGAGTCATTGCCGGCCTCTCGAGCGGTTCCGCGTTTCGCGGAATCGCTGAACCGCTCTCAGTATTTGTTTTGGCGCAATTCCGGACGGAAAACCGCTACGCATTTTTCCTGGAATTGCTCTAAGCCGCGGGTCGACGATGGCGTAGGAGAAATCGACGATGAGGTTGATCAGGATCACGGCGGCGACCAGCAGCATCACGATGCTCTCGACCACGATCAGGTCGCGCTGGGTGATCGCCTGAAAGATCAGCCGGCCGAGACCAGGCAGGTAAAAGACGTTCTCGATAATGATGGTGCCGGCAAGCAGGAAAGCGAATTGCAGGCCGAGGATGGTGAGCACCGGGATCATGGCGTTGCGCAGCGCGTGGCGCCAGAGCACGGCGCGATAGGGCAGGCCCTTGGCGCGCGCGGTGCGGATATAGTCCTCGTTGAGCACCTCGATCAGCGCCGAGCGGGCGACGCGTCCGAGGATCGCCGCCTGCGGCAGCGCGAGCGCGATGGCGGGCAGGAACAGGGATTTCAGCGCCGTCCAGATGCCGGCGCTCCAGCCGGGGAAACCGCCGGCGGGCACCAGCCGCAGCCATACGGCAAACAGATAGATCAGGATCAGCGCGAACCAGAAATTCGGCACGGCGACGCCGAGCTGGGCGGCGCCCATGGCGAGCGTGTCGCCGGCGCGGCCCTGACGGCTGGCGGAGAACACGCCGACCGGAATGGCGATGATGGTCGAGAGCGCCAGCGCGATCAGCGCCAGCGGCAGGGAGACGACGACGCGTTCGCGCACCAGATCGATGACGGGCACCGAATAGGTGTAGGAGCGGCCGAAATCGAGGCTGAGCAAGCCTCCCGCCCAGTGGAGATAGCGCAGCACCAATGGCGCGTTCAGCCCCATCTGGTTGCGCAGCACCTCGACCTGGTCGGCGCTGGCATTGAGGCCCAGCATCAGGCGCGCCGGGTCGCCGGGCAGGATCTCCATGACCGCGAACACCACGATCGAGGCCAGCACCAGGGTGAGGGTGGCGATGATGATGCGTTTCAGGAGATAGGCGGTCATGGGAGGCGATCGGGCGATCGCGCCGGCCTCAATCCGTCCACTTCACCTTGGTCAGATCGTCAGCCTCGATCGGCCAGTTCGTCCACATGCCCTGCAGCTTGGCATCCCAGACGCCAATCTTGGGCAGCTCGAACAGGTAGACGGCGGGCACATCGTGCGCGAGAATCTTCTGCGCCTCGCCCAGCAGCTCCAGCCTCTTGTCCTTGTCGACCGTGGTGCCGAGCTCCTTGATGACATCGTTGAACTTCGGGTTGTCATACTGGAAATAGTAGCCGGGCCGCGAATAGATATCGATGTCGTTTGGCTCGACATGGGAAACAATCGTGAGGTCATAGTCCTTGTTGGTGAAGACCTGGCTCAGCCACTCCGCCCATTCGACCGGAACGATCTGCAGATTGACCCCGATGTCCTTCAGTTGGGACTGAATCACCTGGCCGCCGTCGCGTGCGTAAGGTACGGGCGGCAGCTTGATCGTGGCCGAGAAGCCGTTCTCCAGCCCCGCTTCCTTCAGATACTCCTTGGCCCTGGCGATGTCGTGCGGATAGACGCCGGTGAGATCGACATAGCCCGTATCGGCTGGCGAGAAATGAGAGCCGATCGGCTTTCCTAGACCGTTCGAGGCCGCGGCGATGATGGCACTGCGATCGATCGCGGAGGCGAGCGCCTGCCGCACCGCGAGCTTGTCGAAGGGCGGCTTCTTGTTGTTGATCGACAGGATCGTCTCGCCCTCGGTCGAGCCGATCACGACGCTGAAGCGCGGATCGGACTGGACCTGCGCGAGCGCGTCTTGTGCGGGCATGTTGGCGAAAGCCTGGATATCGCCCGAGAGCAATGCGGGGACAGCCGCGGCCGCGTCCGGCACGATACGGAATGTCGCCTTGTCGAGCGCTGCGGGCGTACCCCAGTACTCCGGATTCTTGACCAGCGTGATCTCGGAACCCTTGGCCCAATGATCGAGCTTGAATGGACCGGTGCCGATCGGCTTGTCCTTGTTGCCGTCGGCCGACCCCTTCGCCACGATCACCGCTGCAACCTGGCCCATGTCGTTGAGGAAACTACCCTGCGGTCCGTCGAGACTGACCTTGACGGTCGCCGGATCGACCGCGGTGACATCGGTGATGTGCGCAAAGAGCTGCTTTTGCGGATTGAGCGAATCCCTGGCACGCGCTCGGTCCAGCGAGAATTTCACGTCGTCGGCGCTGAAGACCGAGCCATCGTGGAACTTCACGCCCGAATGCAGCTTGAACGTGTAGACCTGGCCGTCGTCGGAGACGGCCCAGCTCTCGGCGAGACCTGGCTGAACCTGGCCGTTGTCGTCAATGCGCGTCAGCCCTTCAAAGACATTGGCATAGGTGACTTCGCCGATGGCCGCGGCCGCGCCGGCGGTCGGATCGAGATGCGGCGGCTCAAGCACGATGCCGAGCGTGAGGTCGGTGCGCGCGGCAAAGGCCGACGTGGCGGCGGCAAGCGACAGCACAGCCGCGGCCAGGATGGTCTTCCACAATTTCATCGCTGAACTCCCATTGCTCAAACGTGCTCAGGCTGGCGGATAGAAGCGTGATTTGGCCTGCGAGTAAATTGCGTTTCGTGCTGCCGGGCGGCGCCAGGCGGAATGTTTTTGCGGATCAGCCGGTTGTACCGCGCAAGAGCACATTGAGGCCGATCGCCATCACCTTGGCCGATTCCACCATGTCGGCGATGCCGACCCATTCGTCCGGCCGGTGGGCGAGGTCGAGAATGCCCGGGCCATAAGCGATGCAGTCATAGAGGTGGCCGATGCGCGCGACATGCTTCTGGTCGTAGGTGCCCGGCGAGATCACATAATCCGGTTCGCGGTCGAACACCGCCATGATGCCCTTCGCGACAGCCTTCACCACCGGCGCGTCGCGCTCGGTCATCAGCGGCAGCACCTCCATCAGATCGCGGATCTCGTAGTCGAATTTCTTGCGCTCGCGTTTCAGCCGTTCGAGGATGCCGGTGACTTCGCCTTTGACGGAGGCGATGTCCTCTTCGAGCAGAAAACGCCGGTCGATGGTGAGCCGGCACCAATCGGGCACGTTGGGCGAGGGAAGCCCCGGCCGGAAATCCTCGGTCTGGCCGCCATGAATGGAATTGATGTTCATGGTCGAGCGCCTGGCGCCTTCCGGCACCACAGGCATGCGCGTCATCTTGCGGTCGAGGGCCGGGAACAGCTCGTCCTCGAAGGCCTGCAGCACGGCGCCCATATGGCGCACCGCATTGTCGCCGAGGAACGGCATCGAGCCATGCGCGATCTCGCCCTTGGTCTCGATCTCGGCCCACCACACGCCGCGATGGCCAAGGCAGATGCGATCCTTGTTCAGCGGCTCGGGGATGATGACGTGGTCGACTTTCGGCTTCGAGAAATAGCCGAGCCTCGCCAGATGGGCGACGCCGCCGAAGCCGCCCGATTCCTCGTCCGCCGTGCCCGATATCTCGATGGCGCCGGGGAAATCGGGATAGACTTCCACGAAGGCTTCGACGGCGATGACGGAGGCAGCCAGGCCGCCCTTCATGTCGCAGGCACCGCGCCCATAGACCTTGCCGTCCTTCACTACGCCGGCGAAGGGATCGACGGTCCAGCCGTCGCCGGCCTCGACCACGTCGATATGCGAGTTGAAATGCACACAGGGACCGGGCGAGCGGCCCTCGAAACGGGCAACGACGTTGACGCGCGGGTAGCGGTCGCTGTCGCCGGGCGTGCCCTCGGCACGAATAAACTCGGTTTCGAAGCCGAGCTTCCTGAGACGCGCACCGAGAAACTCGGCGCATGGCCGATAGGCTTCGCCCGGCGGGTTTACGGTCGGAAAGCGGATCAGGTCCGCGGTCAGTGCAACGAGGTCGTCGGTCCGGTCCTCGACCGCCTTGAGAAGTCGCTCATTCATCCGGCGGATTGAAGAAGGAACGCGGCGCTTTTGCAAGCGACCAGTCGCCCATTGCCACACAACGACCGAAGCATGGACCAACGCCTCGCCTAAACTTCAGAGGGTGCGTGGCGCGGCGGCAACTATACCGCGAAAATCGTTCAAATTCATTGGATTGGATAGGCGGTTTCGTCAACGAGTGTGTGGTACTTAACGCATCTGCCGGCAAAAAGATGGAAGAACCGCGCGAATGGCAGGGGGCAATCAAAGGGGTTTGATCGCATGAAAAAGTTCGTTCTCATGGCAACCGTGCTGGCAACCGCGTTGTTCGGCATGTCCATCGCAAGCCGGGCGGCGACGCTGGTCGCCAATATCGACGTCTCCTCGCAGACCATGACCGTCAGCAAATACGGCCAGGTGGTTTATCGCTGGAGCGTGTCGACCGCGCGCAAGGGCTATTTCACGCCGCGCGGCAGCTACCGGCCGCAATGGACCGCCCGGATGTGGTATTCGCGCAAGTATGACAACTCGCCGATGCCGTATTCGGTGTTCTTCCACGGCGGCTACGCCATTCACGGCACCGGGTCGGTAAGAAATCTCGGGCGCCCGGCGTCGCATGGCTGCGTGCGCCTGCATCCGTCCAACGCCGCGACCTTCTATTCGATGGTCAAGGAAGTCGGTTTCGGCAACACACGGATCGTCGTCACCAACTGACCTAAAGGCCGGCTGCCGCCTTTGCCTGTCCGCGCTTGCGGCGACGGCCGCTGATTTCCCAGCGCTTGTGGAACCACATCCACTGGCCGGGGTCCTCACGCACCCAGCGCTCGACCACATCGGTGAGAAGCTGGGTGGTGGCACTGACATCGACGCTGCCGCCTTCGGTGCGCGGCAAGCTCAGCCTGTCCTCGATTTCCAGGCGGAAGCGGTTGCCCGGCAGCCTGACGCAGCGGGCGGGGTAGACATCGCAGTCGTAGTGGCGGGCCAGCATGCCGAGCATCGGATTGCTCTGGCATGGGCGGCCGAAGAAAGTCGTCTCCACGCCGCCCGAGAATTTCTGATCGACCAGCACGCCAATATTGCCGCCCTTTTCGAGGATGGCGGCAAGGGCGAAGGACGCGCCGGCGGCGGAGGGCAGCAGGGCGCCCATCGAGGAGCGGCGCGTCGAGTGAATGTAGTCGGCGAGATAGGGGTTGTTCGGCGGGCGAAACAGCGCCGTGATGTTCATGCCGAAGGTGGCCGCTGCCACCGGCAGCAACTCGAAATTGCCGAGATGGCCGGTGAACAGGATATGCGGCTTCTTCTCGCCGGCGATCTCGTGGAAATGCTCGACGCCGCCGACCTCGACCCGGCCCGGCTTCGAAGCGTTTGGATCGAAGTCAAACAGCGCGTCGAGGAAGATGTATTCGGCGGCGAGGCGGGCCATGTTGCCCCACATGTCGCGCGCGATGGCTTCGATCTCGGTGTCGCTCTTTTGCGGATAGGCAAGGCGCAGATTGTTGACGGCAACGCGGTGGCGCCCGACCATCGGGCCGATGCGGCGGGCGACGCGGTCGGCGAAGTTGAGCGCCCTGTCCGGCGGCAGAAGGCGCAGCAGCGAGAGCAACACGATGGCGAGCTTGGCGACCAGCCAATGCTCCAGCTGGCGCAACCGCCGGCCGTAGCGGAACATGAAGTCCCGGCGGGCTTTCCTGAACACCTTGCCGACCATCGTGTCTTAGGAAACGCGCAGGATGATCTTGCCGAAGACGTCGCGGCCTTCCATGCGCTTCAGCGCGGCGTCGATGTCGTCGAAGCCGACTTCGGTATCGATGACCGGCGCAACGAGGCCGGCCGCCATCTTCTGCATGGCGTTGGCCATGTTCTCCATGCGGCAGCCGAAGGAGCCGAGCAGCTTCAGCTGCTGCTGGAAGAGCTGCATCAGGTTGACCTGCGTCGACACGCCCGAGGTCGAGCCGCAGGTGACGAGACGGCCGCCGCGCTTCAAGCACAGCATGGAACCGGCGAAGGTGTCGGCGCCGACATGCTCGAACACCACATCGACACCCTTCTTCCTGGTCAGCTTGCGCACGACGCCTTCGAAACGATCCTCGCGGTAGTTGATGACATGGTCGGCGCCAAGCGCCTTGGCCTTGTCGATCTTGTCGTTCGAGCCGACCGTGGTGATGACCGTGCAGCCCATCTTCTTGGCGAGCTGGATAGCAGCGGAGCCGATGCCGGAGCCGCCGGCATGAACGAGGACGGTTTCGCCCGGTTCCAGCCTGGCATTGTCGAACAGCATGTGCTCGACCGTGCCGAAAGTAACCGGAGCGACCGCCGCGCCGATCTCGGTGACGCCGGGAGGCGCGGGCACCAGAAGACGCGCCGGCAGGTTGATCTTTTCCTGGGCAAAGCCGTCGAGGTGGAAGCCATGCACGCCGGAAACATGCTCGCACAGATTATCGCGGCCTTCGCGGCAGGCGCGGCAGAGCCCGCAGGTACGCGCGCCGTAGATCGACACCAATTGTCCCGGCAAGAGGTTGGAGACGCCCGGTCCAACCGCCTCGACCTCGCCGGCGGCTTCGGCGCCGACGACCAGCGGCAGCTTGCGCTTGGCAAACGCCATGCCGCGCCAGCCCCAGACGTCGATATGGTTGAGCGCCACCGCCTTGATGCGGAGCGTCACTTCGCCCAGCGAAGGCGGCGGGGGAGGCGCCAGGTCCACCGTTTCAAGGCGGCGGTCCTCGATAAGTTGCAATGCGCGCATGTGGCCTGTCGGGTCTGTAAGAGCGGAAAAGTCCGCTTAGACCGGTTCCCGCGCCATGACAAGGCAGGTGTTCTGGCCGCCGAAGCCGAAGGAATTCGACAAAACCGTGCCCACTTCGGCGTTGCGCTTCTTGTTCGGCACGACGTCGAGCACGATGGCCGGATCGGGATTGTCGTAATTGATCGTCGGCGGGATGACGCTTTCGCGCATGGTCATCAGCGAGAAGGCAGCCTCCACCGCGCCGGCGGCCGACAGGGTGTGGCCGATCATCGACTTGTTCGACGAGATCGGCATCGAGCCGATGCGCTCGCCGAAGACGGTGGACAGCGACAGGTGCTCCATCTTGTCGTTCTCGGGCGTCGAGGTGCCGTGCGCGTTGACATAGTCGATCTCGTCTTCGCCGAGGCCCGCATCGGCAAGAGCGGCGCGCACCGCCGCGATCGCCGGCGAGCCGTCGGGCTTGGAGCGGGTGCGGTGAAAATCGTCGGCCTTCTCGCCGCAGCCGCGCATGATGCCGAGGATCGTCGCGCCGCGCGCAAGGGCGCCTTCCAGTGATTCCAGCACCAGCGCGCCGGAGCCTTCAGCCAGCACGAAGCCGTCGCGGTCCTTGGAGAAGGGCTTCGAGGCCTTTTCGGGGATATCATTGTGGGTGGAAAGGGCCGAGAGCAGCGAAAAGCGGATCAGCGCTTCGGCGGTGGCCGAGCCGTCGGCGCCGATCGACAGCGCCTTGTCGCACTCGCCGCGCCGGATCGCCTCGACCCCGAGCTGGATGGCGGTGGCGCCCGAGGCGCAGGCCGTCGACAGCGTGATCGGCAGGCCACGCGTGCCGAAGCGGTCGGCCAGGCGATCGGCGATCGAGCCGAACTGCGTGGTCTCGAAGACATCCAGCTCCTTCAATCCGCGCGCCACGCGCAGCAACCTTTCGGCACCGGCGTCCTGCTTGTCGGAATTATAGAGCGAGAAGCGGTCGATCCAGTCGAGCTCGACCGGCGGCGAGGCCAGGAACAGCGGGCCGCCGAAATCGCCGGACTCCAAACCAGCTTCCGAGACGGCCTCCTGGGCCGCCGTCTCGGCCAGTTCGTAGGTGAGGTGGCTGGCGCCCTTCGAGCTCGACGGCAGGAAGTCGACCATGCCGGAAATGCGGGTGTTGAGGTGGTCGACCGGAAAGCGGGTGATCGGATGGATGCCGGATCTGCCCGAGGTCAGCGCCGCCCAGTTGTCGGCCTTGCCGACGCCGAGCGAGGTCACCACGCCGATGCCGGTAACGGCGACGATCGGCCTGCCCATGTGGTCGCGAAGATTGGCCATGCTTTGTCTGCCTCGTTATCGAGCAATTCCAGGAAAAGTGTGTAGCGGTTTTCCGCCCGGGAATTGCGAAAAACCGATCTAAGCGGCTTTAACCAGCCCCAGGCCCTCGAATTGGTGATAGCCGACCGCGGTTGCAAGGACGG
Organism: Mesorhizobium sp. B1-1-5; assembly: GCF_006443065.1. NCBI lineage: Bacteria > Pseudomonadati > Pseudomonadota > Alphaproteobacteria > Hyphomicrobiales > Phyllobacteriaceae > Mesorhizobium > Mesorhizobium sp. B1-1-5. Next base: position 13,860 of record NZ_VFWS01000037.1, read on the forward strand.
AATTGGGGGCGCCTTCGAATGGACGCTCCACCGTGGCATCGAAGGCAGGATAGCCGGCGCCGCGATCGACGGCCATTGCCGCGAGCGCAACCGCAAAGGGGAATTGAGCCTCCTTCATATGGCCGGTCAACGTCGAGAAGGCGCGCACGGCCAAAGCCGGGTTGGCATCGAGAACGGCCTTTTCGGCCGCCGTCGCGGCGTGGGCGCCGGAGGCTGCGGAAATCGTGAGCAGATCGCCGTCGGGAAGGGCGGCCTGCTTCAGCAGCGCAGCAATCTCAGAATTCAACTCGTCTTGCCGGCGCCTGGCGCGGCCGGAGACGACGGGGCCAAGCTCGGCGTAGATCTTGCGGCCCCGGTTCTTTGCGTGCTCGCGCTGCTCGAGCACCAGGAAGGCGCCGCCGGAGCCCGTCACCACGCCGCCGCCTTCGGCGCCCTGGCGTTGCCAGACCGGCTTCCATGGGCCGCGATGCAGGTAGCCGGCAAGCTCGTAGCCGAGCAGCATGTCGGAATGCTCGGTCTGGAATGCGCCGCCGACCAGAACATGGGTCGACTGTCCCGAGCGGATGCGCGCCGCCGCCGTCTCGACGGCCGAGACGCCGGCGCCTTCCTCGCCCATGAAGGTGCGCGACGAACCGGTGACCTTGTGGACGATCGAGATGTTGCCGGCGAGCAGGTTAGAGAGCTGGGCCAGGAACAAAGTCGGCCGCAGTTCCGTGGTCAGCTTCTCGTTGAGCAGCACGTCGCGGTCGTTGCGGCTCTCGGAGGCAGCCAGGATCGCGGCATCGACGGCTTCGTCGCGCTCGCCGCCGCCGGCCGCCACCACCATGTCCATGGTGGCGCAAAGCTCGTCATTGCCCTTGATGCCGGCATCGTCGAGCGCCAGGCCGGCGGTGTAGGTGCCGAGACGCTGCCAGGTTTCCATCTGACGCTGGTCGCCGCGCTTGGCGATCTGCAGGTTCCAGTCGATCTCCGGCAAGGGATGGATGGTGTAGGGCGCAAAGCGCTCTGCCTCGAGCACCGGCTCAAGGCCCGGTCGGGCGAGCTTCTGCCAATGCGCATCAGGGCCCTCTCCAAGCGAAGAGACAAGGCCGATGCCGGTGATGACGACGTCGTGAGAACTCATGGGCGGCTGTTGTGGGTCAGCTGGCGGGGCGCGTCAAGACCGCGCCCGAGCCGGCTCAGGCGGCCTTGGCCGCGACCAGCGCGTCGATCTTGGCGCACAGGTTCTTCATGACGAAGTAGTCGTCGGTCGAGGCCTTGCCGTCATTGACCTCCTGCGTCCACTTCTCGAGCGGTACCTTGATGCCGAATTCCTTGTCGATGGCAAAGACGATGTCGAGGAAATCGAGGCTGTCGATGCCGAGATCGTCGATCGTGTGGCTCTCGGGCGTGATGGTGTCGATATCGATCTCGCTGGTGTCGGCAATGATCTTGGCGACTTTCTCGAACGTGGTGGACAAGGGCTCTTCCTTCGGTTGCGGGCGGAATCTGTCCGCATCTTGTTTGGGCGCTGTCTAATCGGTTTTTCCCGGCAGGAAAAGGCCTGACGCGCCGGGGCAGATGGGATGTCGGCTTTGGGAACGCAAGAAGGGCCGCCGGCCTGCCCGGCGGCCCCTCCCATTTGACGTCGCGTCAGCCTTGTTTCGCATGCCGTCTTCCCAAAGCCGGAACCAGTTTGGGCGACATGCATCAGTCGCGGAGCTTGACCAGGTCGTTGAGCAACCCGCCCGTCCCGTTGTGGACGGTGAGCCGCTCGACCTTGCCGGCGATCGCCTCGAGAGCCTCAAGCTCCTTCAGTCGCAGCATCACCGGGTTCTCGGCCATCACCTTGGCCGTGTTGAGCAGCGAACGGGTGGCGTTCGTCTCCTCGCGGCGGCGGATGACGTTGGCCTCGGCCTGCTTCTCGGCCGAAACCACCTGGTTGAGGATCTCGCGCATGTCGCCCGGCAGGATCACATCCTTGAGAGCGATATCGCTGACCTCGACGCCGATCGCGGCCATGTCGTCGCGCACCTTGGCAGCCGCGTCCTCGTCGACCGTGACCTTCTTGTCGAGGATCTGGTCGAGCGTGAGCGCGCCAAGCGTCTTGCGAAAGGCATACTGCAGGGCGCGGTAGAGGGCTTCGGAGAAGTCCTTCACCGTGCTCACCGCCGTCACCGGATCGACCACCCGGTATTCGGCGGCGATGTTGACACGGATCGTCACGCGATCCTTGGTCAGCACTTCCTGCCCGGCGACATCGAGCGACTGGCGCTTGACGTCGACGACCTTCACCTGGACCATGCGCCCGACATTCCAGAAGGCGTGCACACCCGCGGCAAGCGTGCGGGTGTAGACGCCATCCACGAACAGCAACCCGACCTGGCCGTCAACGACCGGATAGAGGAACACATGTTCCGTCTTCCGGGCCTGGCCGATCCGGCGCATCAAGGCCGGATCGACGGCGAGATCGGCCGCCGTGTCGACGGACGTGACCTTCCACGGGCCGGCATCCGTCCACAGCACGAGCTTGCGATCCGGGTTGAGCACGGCATGCAAGGCGCCGTCGCGCTCGACGACGGTGACGTCGGTACGCCCGGTGCGGACGACGGTGAGGTGACGCGCGGCCACATCAGGGAGCTTGTCGAACAACGCCTTCTCGTATGCCGAAACGAATTCCGGGTTCTTCAGGTCGTGCCTGGAGATTTCCAGGTTGCCGCGCCGGTTGGCGAGCCAATGCTCGCCCGGCATCAGGATCGCCAGGATCTCACCCTTGTAGAGGGCGACGGCACGTTCATTTTCCTTCACGAGGACGCGCTGGCGTCCAAGAAGCTTTTCGAGAATGGTCTTCATTGTCTTACTCCTGTCGGCATGGCCCCATGCGAGGCGTCACGTCATGCGTCGATCGTCCTTTCGTTTCTCGTTTCACGTCGTCGTCTCCCGGGCACGAATGATCCGGAGACCGGTGGCATCGGCGCATGGCGGGCCTTCGGGAGCGGATCGCGGGGCGGCGAAGCGGGCGCCGGAAACCGAAGCTTCCTTTGCCGGCCGCGCCGCGCCTTGATCGTCACCGCGGGCCTGGCCGCGAGCCGATGGCGCAGGACATCGCCGCCCGGCGAGGCCGAAGCCTTGCCGTCCGTGAAGTCCCCGCATTCCGGTCCCCGGACCGTTTTCGGATGGCGTATCAGGCCAATGGAGAAGGATTCGAACCTTCGACAGTCAGATTAAAAGTCTGATGCTCTTCCAGCTGAGCTATCCGTGATGCAGATGACGGGACTCGAACCCACAACCTCCGGATTATGTCCGGCGCTCTCCCAGTTGAGCTACATCCGCGATCCCAATCCCCGAAACGGCGCCGTACACAGCGCGGCAGAGCCGGCTGCGCGGGCGGAGGCGAAAGCTCCAAACCGCTGTGCTCGCTTCGGTTTTCGTGACCGGGAGCGCGCCTATAGACCCTGCGACGGGTTGTCGCAAGCGGCATTGTCGCGGCGGATTTGCGGCTTCTTCCAGGAGTTGTATTTCGGCAACACTAGCCGGCGACGCCTTAGAAGGTGACCCGTCCCAGCACCTTGAGACCATCACCGTCCGGCGCCACCACCACGGCCTCGCCCTCGCGCGGCGCGACGCCGGTGAGCGCCTCGATGTTTTCCACATGCGTGACCAGCACCAGATTGTCGGAGCCGGAATAGCCGCGGATCTCCTTGATGATCGCGGCCATTTGCGCGGCCTTTTCGGCCGGGTCGGTTTTGAGCAGATCGAGCGGCGCGAAAGGCTGCGGCTCGGATTCGAAAGCGATGCGGGCAGTATCGAGGCAGCGGCAGTAGCGGCTGGAGAGCACGTGATCGATCGGCGCCGCGCGCGCCGCGAACAGCGCGCCGATGCGGCTTGCCTGCTGCTTGCCGCGCTCCGACAGGTTGAGCTGGGTGGCGCAATTGCCGATGTCGAAATTGGCCGGGTCGGCAGCTCCGGTGACGAAGGCGTGGCGAAGCAGCACGACGCGGCCGCCGTCGCGCAGCAGCGCCCACCCCGCGTCGGTCGCGTGGGCCAGGGTGGGAACGGCAAGCAGGAAGAGCGCCAGGGCAAGTCGCAGCATTCGGAAGTCCTATGACAGCCCGCAAAGGCAAGGTCGTGATTGGCATATAGGGACCGCAAAGCAGGCTGAAAGACAAGCAGCGAGGCAGCAGAGCAAATGGAGCGCCGGTTCCGTTCGAGGCGATTGCACCGCAGTCAGGGCTCGCCTATCACGGGAAAAATGTCTCCGCCCAAGAAATGACTCCGCTTACCGAAACCGTCCTCTTCGTCTTCAGCCTTGTGGCGCTCGGCTATCTGACCGGGGTCACCGGCTATCTGAAGCCGGCGAGCGGGGAGGGCATTTCCGAATTCGCCATTAGCGTGGCGATGCCGCTGCTGCTCTTCCGGACCATGGTCAAATCGGATTTCCATGGCGTAACGCCCTGGTCGCTGTGGGGCGCCTATTTTGCGGCCGCCGCCATCACCTGGGCCACGGGCCATCTGATGATGACGCGCGTTTTCAAGCGAGATGCACGCGCGGGCATCGTCGGCGGTGTGTCCTCGGCTTATTCCAATGTCGTGCTGCTCGGCGCGCCCTTCGTCCTCGGCATATTCGGCGCCAGCGGGTTCGAGGTGCTGTCGCTGCTGGTCTCGGTCCACCTGCCGATCATGATGATGGCCTCGATCGTGCTGTTCGAGATGTTCGGGCGCGGCAGCGGCGAGACGGTGCATCCGCTGCGCGTCGTCAAAAACTTCCTCAGGCGCCTGTTCCTCAATCCGCTGATCATCGGCATCCTGGTGGGGCTCGGCTGGCGCCTGACCGGCGCGCCGCTGCCGGATCTTGTCGAACGGTTGGTCAATACGCTCGCCGACACGGCCGGTCCGGTGGCGCTGTTCGCCATGGGGCTCAGCCTGCGCCGCTTCGGCATCTCCGGCAATATCAGGCCGGCGCTGGCGCTGTCGGTGCTGAAACTGTTCGTGATGCCGGCGCTGGTGCTGGCCTTCGTCTGGCTGCTCGGCCTGCCGCCGCTGACGGCCAAGGTCGCGGTGGTGGTTGCGGCACTGCCTTCGGGCATCAACTCCTATCTGATCGCCGTCCAGTTCAACACCGGCCAGGCGCTGGCCTCGAACCAGATGACGCTTGCCACCGCCAGCGCGGTGGTGACCACCTCGTTCTGGCTGACGGTGGTGATCCACGTCTTCGGATAGAGCCGCTGAACGCGGCTCGCTTTTGCTGGCCTAACCCCTATATGCCATCTTGCGATTGCTTGCCCGCCTTTCCCTAGGTAAGAGCAATGCGCCGGCGTGCGGCTCTTGAAGCACGCTTCAACGGATATTCAGAAAAACGGCCGATCAGCGCGCCGAACGGAGGCCAGACCATGCTTCAGAAAACCAGCCATTTCATGCGCCAGGCCAATCTCATCAATGGTGAATGGGTGCAGGCCGACAGCGGCCAGACCATCGACGTCAACAATCCGGCGACCGGCCTCAAGATCGGCACCGTGCCTAAGGCCGGCAAGGCCGAGACCCGCCGGGCCATCGAGGCAGCGGAGGAAGCTTTCAAGAGCTGGCGCAAGACCACCGCGCTCGAGCGTTCGAAGCTCCTGCGCAAGCTGCATGACGCGATGATGGACAATCAGGATGTGCTGGCCGAGCTCTTGACCATCGAGCAGGGCAAGTCGCTTAGCGAATCCAAGGGCGAGATCGGCTCGGCCGCCAGCTACATCCTGTGGTTCGCCGAGGAAGGCCGCCGCGTCTATGGCGACATCGTGCCGTCGCCATGGGGCGACCGCCGTATCCTGGTGACTAAGGAGCCGGTGGGCGTCATTGCAGCCATCACGCCGTGGAATTTCCCGTCCTCGATGCTTGCCCGCAAGATCGGCCCAGCTTTGGCCGCCGGCTGCACCGCGGTGGTCAAGCCCGCCTCGCAGACGCCCTATTCGGGCCTCGCCTGGGGCGCGCTCGTCGAGGAAGTCGGTTTCCCGAAAGGCGTCGTCAATGTCATCACCGGTTCGGCCGGCGAGATCGGCGACGAGATCTGTGCCAACCCGCTGGTCAAGAAGATCACCTTCACCGGCTCGACCGAGGTCGGCAAGATCCTGATCCAGAAGTCGGCCGCGACGGTCAAGAAAGTGTCGATGGAGCTCGGCGGCAACGCACCGTTCCTGGTCTTCGACGACGCCGATGTCGATCGCGCGGTTGCCGGCGCCATCACGGCCAAATACCGCAATTCCGGCCAGACCTGCGTGTGCACCAACCGCTTCCTGGTGCAGGCCCGCATCTACGACAAATTCGTTGAGAAGCTGGCTGCCGCCAGCAACAACCTCAAGGTCGGCTCGGGCCTCGAGGAAGGCGTGCAGCAGGGGCCGCTGATCGACGAGAAAGCGGTCGAGAAGGTCGAAGAATTCATCGCCGATGCGACGTCGAAGGGCGGCAAGGTCGTCGCCGGCGGCAAGCGCCATGCGCTCGGCGGCTCGTTCTTCCAGCCGACGGTGATCTCCGGCGCCACGCCGAACATGCGCTTCATGAAGGAAGAGATTTTTGGGCCGATCGCGCCCGTGTTCAAGTTCGAGACCGAGGAAGAGGCGGTGGCCTTGGCCAACGACACCGAATTCGGCCTTGCCGCCTATTTCTACACCGGCGATCTCGGCCGCGCCTTCCGCGTCATGGAAGGCCTGAAATACGGTATGGTCGGCGTCAATGAAGGCCTGATCACCACGCCCGAGGCGCCGTTCGGCGGCGTCAAGGAATCCGGTCTCGGCCGAGAAGGCGGGCATCAGGGCATCGAGGACTATCTCGACACCAAATATGCCTGCTTCGGCGGCCTCGGGCTCTGATATCGATCCCCGGAACAGGGCAGGCGACCGGAGCAGTCTACCGTTTCAGAAAAACAGTGGACTACTCTTTCGCTTTGTTTTGGCGCAAAACCGCTGCGCACTTTTCCTGGAATTGCTTTAGCCTACCCTTGCCGGATGATGCGCAGCCGGCCTAAATCCACGGATCGGAAACGACATTTCGGGCATGGCGATGAAAGACGGCGAGGTCTTCGGCACGACACAGGCGGGCGAGGCCGTGCGCCGCTTCACAATTCGCGGCGGCGGCATCACGGCCAACATCATCGGGCTCGGCGCCATCATCCAGGACCTCAGGCTGAGCGGGCATGACGCGCCGCTGGTGCTGGGCTACGACCGCTTCGAGCCCTACGAGACCGACCGCGCCTTCTTCGGCGCCGTCGTCGGCCGCTTCGCCAACCGCATCGGCGGCGGCCGCTTCACCATCGCCGGCAACCGCTTCCAGACCGAGCAGAATTTTCTCGGCAAGCACACGCTGCATGGCGGCTCGGAAGGCTATTTCCGCCGGCCGTGGACGGTCTCGCTGCATGGCCGCGATTTCGTGACGCTGACGCTGCACGATCCGGACGGCGCGATGGGCTTTCCCGGCGCGCTCGACGTCACCTGCACCTACCGGCTGAAGATCCCAGGCACGCTCAGCATGGAGCTGACCGCGACCTGCGAGGAGCCGACGCTCTGCAACCTCGCGCAGCATTCCTATTTTAATCTCGACGACGGCGGCGCCGGCGACATCCTCGATCACCGGCTGATGCTCAACGCCGGCGCCTACACGCCGGTCGATGACGAGATTATCCCCACAGGTGTCGTGAAGCCGGTCGACGGCACGCCCTACGATTTCCGGCAGGCGCGGCCGCTGCGCATGGAAATGGAAGGCGAGCAACTTCGCTACGACCTGAATTACTGCCTGGCCTCCAGCCGCGGGCCGCTGCACCAGGCTGCCTGGGTGCAAGGCGCCAATTCCGGCGTCGAGATGGAAGTCTGGACCACCGAACCGGGACTGCAGCTCTATAGCGGTCAGTTCGTCGCGCCGACATCGCCGGGGCTCGACGGCCGCCGCTACAAGGCGTTTTCAGGCCTTTGCCTCGAAGCGCAGATCTGGCCGGACGCGCCGAACCGGCCTTATTTCCCGCAGGCGACGCTATGGCCGGGGCAGATCTATCATCAGGTGACGGAATATCGGTTCCGCTTGCCCTAAAGTTTATCGATTTTGAAGTAATTCTCGCCCAAGCTTCGATAGCGCTTAACTGTCGAAGGCCATCCGCAAGGTCTCAAATGGCGCTAGCGCGCCGCGAACCTGCACCACCGCGGCGGCGACTTTGTGGGCGCGGCGCGCCGCGTCGGCAGGCGCGTGGCCGGCAAGCCGGGCGGCGAGATAGCCGCCGTTAAAGGAATCGCCGGCGCCGGTGGTGTCGACGGGGACAGCCACATGCACCGCGTCGACAGTTTGTGAAGCGCCGTTCAGCGCAATCAGGGCCGGCTGCTCGCCGTTCTTGACCACGACCTCGCCGGTCAGCTTGCCCAGGCGCTTGGCTGTGACCTCCGGGGTCTCATCGCCGAACAACATCTGCTCGTCCGGAAAGGTCGGCAGCGCGATGTCGGTCACGTCTAGCGCTTCGAGGATCGCGGCCTGCGCCGCCGCGCGGCTCGGCCACAGACGCGGCCGGTAGTTCGGGTCGAAGGCGACGAGGGAGCCGGCCTTGCGGGCAGTCGCCACGGCCAAGAGGAGGGTTTGGCGCGCCGCCGCGTCCAGAATTGCCAGGGTGATTCCGGAAAAATAGACAAGCGCCTGGCTTTCAAGGCTTTTTGCCAGTGCTGCCGGATCCGAGGCGAGCTGGCGCGCGGCCGCGTCGCTTCGCCAGTAGGTGAAGGCGCGCTCGGCTCCGGTAAGCGTTATGGCGTAAAGGCCGGGGCGCGCGCCGGCAATGACCGGGCTGTTGCCCACGCCTATGCCATTCTCGGCAAAGAAGGCGATCTGGTCGTGCGAGAAGGGATCGTCGCCGAAGGCCGTCACATAGGTCGCGGGCCGATCCGGGCTCAAGGCGTGCAATGCCCAGAGCGTGTTGAAGGTATCGCCGGCAAAACCCATGCGCCAGTTCGGGCCAGCCTGGCCCGACAGTTCCAGCATGCATTCGCCGATCGATGCGATACCATTGGCCATGCGGGCTTATCCCTTCCTAACATCTTGTTGCTGTAGCTTTTTGCGGCCGGCAGCGCCATGCTTGGCTACCGGCGATTTTTGCGCCAGAAGCGATTTCCCACAGGCAGGGCGGGACGCGACAAGCGGCCCGCGACGTTAGCAGCCGAAGAGGAACGGGCTTGGCATCGATATGGCGTTACATTCTTGCGGGTCTCGGTTTGGCCGCGCTGCTGGTCGGCATCGTGGCCGCCATCTATCTGACGCTGCCGCAATCGGCGCCCGGACCGGACCTGTCGCGCTCGAAAAAGACGGCGAACGGCCTGTTCGTCGCAAGCTTCGAGCCGGAGCGCGGCATCGTCCGGCAGGGCGAGCTGCAGTCCTGGCTGCTGACGCTGAAGACGGCCGCCGGCGCGCCGGTGGAGGGCGCTGCCATCACCGTTTCCGGCGGGATGCCGCAGCACGATCACGGCTTGCCGACCAGTCCGCAGGCGACCGACTATTTGGGCCAGGGGCGCTATCGCATCGACGGCGTGAAGTTCACGATGAGCGGCTGGTGGCAGCTGCACTTCGGTATCTCGGCGGCGGCGGGCTCCGATTCCGTCGTCTTCAACATCGTGTTGTGAGCGGGCCATGAGGCGTATTGCCAGCATCGCAAGCCTGCTGGCTTTAGCCGCTTTTGCCCTGTTGGGCGGATGCGGCAAGCCGCAATTCGGCGACGCCGAGAAGAAGACCATCGCGTCGCTGGCGCTGAACACTCTGCCTTCGCTCAAAGTCGACACCACCAACCAGTATGCGGACCTACCGGCGGCCGCGGCGCTTGGCTCGACGCTGTTCTTCGATGCCGGCATGAGCCGCGACGGCACGGTGTCCTGCTCGACCTGCCACAAGATCGACCGCCAGTTCCAGGACGACCTGCCGCAGGCGGTCGGCGTCGGCCACACCAACCGGCGCACGATGCCGTTGGCGGGCGTGGCGCGCAATCCCTGGTTCTTCTGGGACGGAAGGCGCGACAGCCTGTGGGCGCAGGCGCTGACGCCGCTTGAAAACCCGCTCGAGCAGGCCGGTAACCGGGCCGCCTTCGCGCATTACATCAAGAAGCGGTTCGGCGAGCGCTATGAGCGGATCTTCGGACCGCTGCCGGACCTGTCCAGCGTGCCGGCCAATGCCAGCCCGGTCGGCAGCGACGCCGAGAAGGCGGCGTGGAACGCCATGCCCACCGGCCGGCAAGACGACGTCAACCGCGTCTTCGCCAATATCGGCAAGGCGATCGCCGCCTTCGAGCGATCGATCGAGCCTCAGCAGACGCGCTTCGATCGCTTCGCCATCGATCTGGCGACCGGCGCCAAGCCGGAAGGGGACACGGCATTCTCGCCGGAGGAAGTTCTTGGGCTGAAACTGTTCATCGGCAAGGCCAATTGCGTGACCTGCCACAATGGCCCGCGCTTCACCGACAACTCCTTCCACAACACCGGCGTCCCGCCGGTCGACGGCCTGCCGCCTGACCGCGGGCGCGTCGATGCCGTGGCGCAGGTCGGGGCCGATCCTTTCAACTGTCTCGGCAAGTTCCGCGATGGCGACGAGAGCGCCTGCCGCGAGCTGCGCTTCATGGTGAAGGACGGTCCGCAAATCACGCGCGCCTACAAGACGCCCTCGCTCAGGGGCGCGGCTTACCGGCCGCCTTACATGCATGCCGGGCAGTTCGCGACGCTCGACGAGGTGGTGGCGCATTATTCGAAGGCGCCGCCCAGCGTGGAAGGCGTCTCGGAAGTGCACCCGCTCGACCTGTCCGAGCGCGAGCGGGCCGCGCTGGTGGCGTTCCTGAAGACGCTGTCGGAGTGAAGGGATAAAAGGTGATCCCATGAACCGAAAAACAATTCCCGTCGAAGATGCTGCCAAGGACTGGTTTAAGGACCCGGAATTTGTTGCTGAATTCAATGCGTTGGACGCGGAATTCGCGATGGTCGAGGCAGTGATAAAGACCAGCAAGCAGATCGATCAGATGAGGAAGCCTCGCACTAGTGGCACTGCACAGGGATTTTGACCGGTCGGCTCTGTTTGCGTTGGCAGGTGGCACGCGTTAGAGATTGGCCCAGCGCGATCGTCATTCCAGGGCGGAGCAGGAGCGAAGCTCCGTCGCGAAGACCCTGGAATCCATGCCGTTACCTTCGCCAAGGCGTGCAACGGAGCAGAATTCTGCACCGTGGCGGCGCTTCCAAGTCTCGGAATGGATTCTATGGTCTGCGCCGCGTCGCTTCGCTCCTTGCTCCGCCATAGAATGACGAGGTTGAGGCGGCTTCAGCCAATCCCCGGCGTTTGCGCTGACTTTCACGGACATAAACGGAAAATCTCACACCAAGACAAACGGCAACCTTTCAGAATCCCTGTGTCGGGAACTACCGGTCCTTCACCGTCTCCATCGCTACGAAGGTCGACGTCTGGGCGACGTGGGGCAGGGCGGAGATGCGCTCGCCGAGCACCCGGCGATAGGCGGCGATGTCGGTGGTGCGGACCTTCAGCAGATAATCGAAGCTCGATGCCATCATGTGGCATTGCTCGATCTCCGGCACGCCCTGAACAGCGCGGTTGAAAGCGTCGAGCGCTGCCGAGCGCGTGTCCGATAGCTTCACCTGGACGAAGGCGACATGGCCTTCGCCCATGCGCTCGCGGTCGATGACCGCGCGGTAGCCGCGTATGTACCCGTCCTTCTCCAGCCGCTTCACGCGCGCTTGCACCGGCGTCTTCGACAAGCCGACTTTCAAAGCCAGTTCGGACATTGAAAGCCTGCCGTCGCGCCCGAGCGCGGACAGGATGTTGCGGTCGATGCGGTCCAATTGGTCTTCGGTCATCAAAATTGCAGTCGAAATGATGGGACTAGTCCCTATATGATAGATCGATCAGTCTACCATGTCGATTTCTTTGGACCGACTGGAATCCGCAGCTGTGCTAGCTTGCGCCATTCGGTCCGGCGACCGCCAGACCGTTCGCTCACGCTCGCTTTCATGGACCCGCCATGCCGCTCGACGCCATCCGCCAGCAGATCCGCGCCAATTATTTGCCCGACGAAGACGAGGCGGTGAAGCGCCTGTCGGCGGCGGCCGGGCTTTCGGCGCAGGAGCGCAAGGCGATCTCGGCGCGCGCGGCCGATCTGGTGCGCGCGGTGCGCGGCTCGACCGATCCCAGGCTGATGGAGGTCTTCCTCTCGGCCTACGGCCTGTCGACCAAGGAAGGCGTGGCGCTGATGTGTCTGGCCGAAGCGCTGCTGCGCGTGCCCGATGCCGAGACGATGGACGACCTCATCGCCGACAAGATCGCGCCGCATGACTGGTCGGCGCATTCGGGCGGCTCGAGCTCGATCTTCGTCAACGCATCGACCTGGGCGCTGATGCTGACGGGGCGCGTGCTGGACGAGGGCGAGGGCGGCATCGAGGGCACGCTGCGCGCCATGGTGCGCAGGCTGGGGGAGCCCGTGATCCGCAAGGCGGTCGCCGCGGCGATGCGCGAGATGGGCGAGCAGTTCGTGCTTGGCCGCACCATCGCCGAGGCCGTCAAGCGCGGCCGGCCGATGACGCAGAAGGGTTATCTCTATTCCTTCGACATGCTGGGCGAAGCGGCCCGCACCGAAGCCGACGCGCTGCGCTACCACCGCGCCTATGCGGATGCGATCTCCTCCCTCGATGCCGGGTCGAACGGTCCCGACATCCGTTACAATCACGGCATTTCGGTCAAGCTCTCGGCGCTGCATCCGCGCTATGAGGTGGCGCAGCGCGAGACGATGCTGCCGGTGATGGCCGAGCGGCTGCTGTCCTTGGCGCTTGCCGCCCGGCATTCGCGCATGGGCCTCAACATCGATGCCGAGGAGGCCGACCGGCTCGACCTGTCGCTCGACGTCATCGAACGCGTGCTGGCCGACCCGGAACTTGCCGGCTGGGACGGTTTCGGCGTCGTCATCCAGGCCTATGGCCCGCGCGCGGCATTCGCCATCGATTGGCTCTATGCGCTCGCTAGGAGATACGATCGCAAAATCATGGTGCGGCTGGTGAAGGGCGCCTATTGGGACACCGAGATCAAGCGGGCGCAGACGCTCGGCCTGTCCGGCTATCCCGTGTTCACCCGCAAGGCCAACACCGACGTTTCGTATCTGGCCTGCGCGAAAAAGCTGCTGTCGATGACCGACCGCGTCTATCCGCAATTCGCCACGCATAACGCGCACACGGTTGCCGCCATCCTGTCGATGTCGACGAACCGCGACAGCTTCGAGTTCCAGCGCCTGCACGGCATGGGCGAGGCGCTGCATGAGACGGTGCGGCAGGCCGAGGGCACGCGCTGTCGCATCTATGCGCCGGTCGGCGCGCATTCGGACCTGCTTGCCTATCTGGTGCGGCGCCTGCTGGAGAACGGCGCCAACTCCTCCTTCGTGCACCAGTTGACCGACGAGGAGGTCGAGCCCGAGGAGATCGCGCGCGATCCACTTGCGGTTATCGAGACGCAGGGGCCGGCCGCCAATCCGGCGATCGCTCGTCCCGCCGCGATCTTCGGCGCCGGACGCCGCAATTCCAAGGGCTTCGACATCACCGATCCGGTGACGCTCGCGGCCGTCGACAAGGCGAGGGCGGCGTTCGCCGGCGCAGATCGCTGGCACGCCAAGCCGGTCACGCGCGCCGCCGGCTACGGCCAGCCGCGCCAGATCGTCAATCCGGCCAAGCCCGACGAGATCGTCGGCACGGTGCATGAGGCGGCGGCCAAGCAGGTGGCGACCGCCGTGCGCATCGCCGTCGACGCGCAACCCGCTTGGGCGAAGCGTCCGGTTGCCGAGCGCGCCGCGATCCTCAACCGCGCCGCCGACCTCTACGAGGCCAATGCGGTCGAGTTCTTCGCTCTCGCCACCCGCGAGGCCGGCAAATCGCTGGCCGACGGCGTCGCCGAAGTGCGCGAGGCGGTCGACTTCCTGCGCTACTACGCCGCCGAGGCGGCCAATGCCGAAGCCGGCACGCAAGCGCGCGGCGCGATCGCCTGCATCTCGCCGTGGAATTTTCCGCTGGCGATCTTCACGGGCCAGATCGCGGCGGCTTTGGTCACCGGCAATTCGGTGATCGCGAAACCGGCGGAGCAGACGCCGCTGATCGCCTTCCGCGCCGTGGAAATGCTGCGCGAGGCCGGCGTGCCTGAGGATGTCATTCAGCTTTTGCCGGGCGATGGCGCCTCGGTCGGTGCGCCGCTGACGGCCGACCCGCGCATTGCCGGCGTCTGCTTCACCGGCTCGACCGAGGTCGCCAAGCTGATCGAGAAGCAATTGGCCGAGACCGCGGCGCCCGATGCGATGCTGATCGCCGAGACCGGCGGCCTGAATGCGATGATCGTCGATTCCACCGCGCTGCCGGAACAGGCGGTGCGCGACATCCTCGCCTCCGCCTTCCAGAGTGCCGGCCAGCGCTGCTCGGCATTGCGCGTTCTCTATGTGCAGAAGGACGTCGAGAAGAAGATGCTGGAAATGCTGAAGGGCGCGATGGAAGCGCTTACTGTCGGCAACCCTTGGGCGATTTCGACTGATGTCGGTCCTGTCATCGACGACGAGGCGCAAGCGTCGATCAGCGACTATTGCAAGAAGAAGGGGCTGGAAGGCAGGCTGATCGCGAAGTTGGAAGCGCCGGCAACCGGCCGTTTCGTCGCGCCGCATGTCTTCCGCGTCAAAGGTATCGAGGACATGGAGCGCGAGGTGTTCGGCCCGGTGCTGCATGTCGCGACCTTCGACGCCGACGAGATCGACGCGGTGATCGCCGCCATCAACCGCAAGGGCTATGGGCTGACCTTCGGCCTGCACACGCGCATCGAGGGCCGCGTTCAGCATTTCGTCGACGGCATCCATGCCGGCAACATCTATGTGAACCGCAACCAGATCGGCGCCGTCGTCGGCTCGCAGCCCTTCGGCGGCGAGGGGCTTTCGGGCACCGGCCCCAAGGCCGGCGGACCGCATTACCTGCGCCGCTTCCGCAAGGGGCCTGAGGCCGGCACCGAGGTGGCCGAAGGCCACAAGGTGACCGCGACCGAGCTTGCCGACAATCTGCCGGATCCGGCGCTGGGCGGCTGGTCGACGCGGCCGGACCGCGTGGCGATCCTGAGGAAGCATCTGCGCGGCAAGGGCGCGGCGGCGATCGCTGCCGCTGCCAGCCTCGATTTCGGCCAGGTCGACCTGCCGGGACCGACCGGCGAGGCAAACACGCTGTCGCTGGCGCCGCGCGGCCGGGTGCTGTGCCTAGGCCCGGATGCAGAGACGCTACTTTCCCAGACGATCCAGGCGCTCGCGGCCGGCAATGCGGTGCTTGCGGTGGCGCCGGGCGCTCCGGCGGCGCTATCGGCGCTGACCGGCAAGGGTCTGCCGCTGGCGGCGATCGACGGCCGGCCCGATCCGGTCGAGGCGCGCTCGCTGCGGGTCGATGTCGTCGCCTTCTCCGGCACGCCGGAAGCGGCGCGCATCGTGCGCAAGGTGATTGCCGAGCGCGCCGGGCCGATCGTGCCGCTGGTCAGCGAGGTGCTGAACCCGGCGGCCTACGCGCATGAGCGCGCGGTCTGCGTCGACACCACGGCGGCGGGTGGCAACGCCAGCCTGCTGGCGGCAGCATAGTTCCCCAGCACGGCGATTTTGGCCAGTCGGCTATGTCTGCGTAGGCAGTTACATGCCTTGGCGATTGACCGGAACGCTCATCGCGATCGTCATCCACGGGTCTCCGCGACGCCGCTTCGCGGCTGCTTCGCCCGTGGATGACGAGGTTGAGAAGGCTTCAGCCAATCCCCAGCGTTTGCGCTGATTTCACTGACCCGCCGGCAAGTTTGAGGATCCCTGTGTCGAGGAACTAGCTGGCGCTGCACGGGGATTTTGAAAGGTTGCCGTTTGTCTTGGTGCAAGATTTTCCGTTCATTTCCGTGAAATCAGCGCAAACGCCGGGGATTGGTTGAAGCCGCCCCAACCTCGTCATTCTATGGCGGAGCAAGGAGCGAAGCGACGCGCGCAGACCCGAGGATCCATTCCGTGACATGCGAGCGTCGCAACGGTGCAGAGTTCTGCTCCGCTGCGCCGGCTTCTTCCGAGCCGTTCTGGACCTTGAAGCGGTTCATGGCGATGTACATTGGCTTCCTTTCGAAAGGGACGAATTATTGGGATGGCGAGGGTTCTAAAAAGGGCCGATCCGCGCCTTGAACACCCAACTCAATTTTCCGGTCTCGGGTGGAATGGGAGGGAACGGTGCCTGCTTGCGCACCAGCGTCAACGCGAACTGATCGAGCTCGGCGGACCCTGAACTTTCGGCGAGCTGCAGGTCGCTGACGCTGCCGTCGGCCGCGACGACGAAAACCACCCTGGCATTGTTGCGAGCCTTGGCCTGGATCGATTTCGAAACGCGACGGTTGGCGCGGGCAAGCTTCTTCTGGATTTCACCGCTGTAGCGGGATTCCAGCGCATTGCCGGCGGCCTGTTTCTTGCCCTTGCTGGCGACGACAGGCGCGTCGCGCGTATCGCCATCCGCCGTGCCTCGCGGTTCAACGGTTTCGCCTGGCCCCGCCGATGCGGCTGGTGCGCTCGATGCCGCGCTCGGGACCGGCGATTGCTCGGGCTCGGCAGGGGGCGCTTGTGTGCTTTGCGGCTCGATCGCGGGCGTCGGCTTGCTGTCCGTAGGGACGCTCTGATTATCCTGGCGCGGTGTGGCGGCTGCCAGGATATTCGGGGCCTGCTCCTTGACGGCTTCCGGCGGAGGCTGGCGCACCACTTGCTCACTTGCCGGCTGCGGCGCCTCGGCCGGCGGAGCGGGTTTTGCGGCCTGGCGTTTCACCGGCTGCGGATCCGGCACCAGGGTAACATCCACCGCGCCGGACGCCTGGTCATCCAAGGCGCTGCCGATGACGTTGGCGCCAGACTGGTCGGCGCCCTCGGCCCTGATCGCGTCCGCAGGATCGAATGTTCCCGCGGGTGCGATCAGAAACGCCGCCGCGGCGGCGCCATGGAGCAGGCCGGAGGCGACGATTGCCACTGCCCATCCGCGGTCTCCCGCGGATTGCCGCGTCTGCATGAGCGGCGCGTGCGGCTTGATCGCCGGTTCACTGCTTGCATCCGAAGGGTGATTGATGTCCTGCATGGCTCGCGTCGAGACCTGCCGCACGTGACGAGGAATTGTCAAATCAAGATCGGTTGCCGCCCATGGCGGACCGGAGGCGGGCCGGACCTGAGGCAGGGGCCGGCGCGGACTGGGCCCACGCCGGTGTCAGGCCGAGCGACATCGCCAGCGCCCGAGGTCAGCAGGCGAGGCGATGCCATCAAGCTTTTATTCCTCAGCCCCCAAAGCGCATGGTTGCCGCCAGCTTCAGGGTGACGCCGGGTTCGTAGAGGACGGCGGTCGTGCCTCCGTTGAGCGGGTTGGTGTATTTGACGTCGAACAGATTGTCGGCGCGGAAGTCGAGCTTGAGATTGTCCGTCGCCTGGTAGCTGGCGAAGGCGTTGACCAGCGTATAATCCTTGGCCGCCGGATTGCCCTTCGGCTTGCCGTTATACTGCACCTCGCCGCCGACGGTCAGCTTGTCCTCGAGGAAGCGCAGGCCCAGCTGAGCCGTCACCTGCGAGGAGGGGATGGTGGCCGGGTCGGCACGCTCGCCTTCATAGGAGATGGTGTGGCCGTTGATGATGGAAGCCGACAGGCCGGCATAGCCCCAGCCGGCGTCGTAGAGGCTTTCCAGCTCGAAGCCGTCGATCTTGGCCTTGGCGAAGTTCTGATACTGGAAGCAGATCGGAATGCCCGGGCCAAACGGGCAACCGCTGGTCGGATCGAAGGGCGAGAGCGTCACGCCGTCGATGTAATCGTCGACATTGTTGTGGAAGTAGGCTGCCTTGAGCCGCAGCGCGTCGCCGCCCTCGATGATGTCGTTCTGCTTGTAGTTGACGCCGAACTCGACGGTCTTGCCGGTCTCGGGCTTGAGGTTCGGATTGGGCAGGAACGGAAAGCTGACGCCGGCCGGATGGTTGCCGCTGATCAGCGTCTCGGTCAGCGAGGGCGAGCGATAACCCTCGGCATAGGTGCCGTAGAACTGCAGGCCGGCGAGACCTGCGCTTTCGAAGGGCGAGACGCCGATCGTGATGCGCGGCGAAACCCTGTCGCCGGACGCCTCGTTCGTGTCGTCCTCCAGGCTGTAATGGTCGTAGCGCAGGCCGCCAATGACCTCGAGCCATTCCCAGGTCAGCTTGTCCTGGATGTAGGCGCCGGAGACGTTGCGCTTGCCCGATGGCGTGTAGAAGGAGTCGCCGCCGGCCGTGCCGCCGGTATCGACATCGTCGCCGACCCAGTCACCGCCATAGGTCAGTTCGTGGGCGACGCTCGCCGTCTCGAAGCGGGACGTGTTCCAAATGTCGATGCCGGTCGTGCCGACATCGAAGGTCGACAGCGAGCCGATCGGCAGCACCACGGGCAGGCCGGTGACCGGATCGAAGCGGTTCTGCGCGGTGAGCGTGGTCAGGTCGAGAAGGGTCTTGTTGTAGGAGGCGTTGATGTGGAGGTCGAGCCAGCTCCTGGCGTCATCGGTGATGTTGTAGCGAGCCGTGAAAGTGTTCGACTTGAGGTCGACGTCGTTCGCCGGCACGCCGCCGCTGGTCTCGGTCCAGCCGTCCTTCGAGCCGACCCAGCCGAGCTTCAATTCGCTGTTTTCGCTCGGGCGTATGGTGGTCTTGAGCAGGCCGCTCAGCACATCGAAACCGGTGCCGGCAACGGTGTCGCCGCCGCCGTTCTTGTAGTCGCCGTAGTCGCGGTAGACGATGTTGCCGAGAACATCCCAGTTGTCGTTGATCCGGTAAGCGCCGGTCGCGCTGGTGGTCCAGCCCTTGCCGTTGCTTTCATAGCGCCCGGTCAGCGAGCCGGCCCAAGTCTCCTCCGGCTTGAGGAAATCCGCCGCGTCCTTGGTGTCGAAGAAGACGACGCCGCCGATGGCGCCGGAGCCATAGGTGTTGGCGGTCGGGCCGCGGATGACGTCGACGGATTTGATCAGCTCGGGATCGACATAGAAGGTCGATTGCGTGCCGTGGTCCGAACGCTGGAAGTCCTGCCTTGCGCCGTCGACGATGACCGCGACGCGGCCGAAATCCTGCAGGCCGCGGATGTTGATGCTCGAAGAGACACGCCGCGCGTCGGCCTGCACGGTGACACCCGGCACGCCGAGCAGCATCTCGTTCGGGGTCGTCGCCATGCGGCGGTCGAGCTGCTCCTGGTCGACATGGCTGGCGGAAGCCAGCGACTGGATCGCGGTTTCGCCCGTGCGGCTGATGACGAGGATCTTGTCGAGCAGGGTCCCTTCGGCCGCGGCCTTCTCGTCAGCCTGCCTTTTCTGATCGGACTGCTGCTGGTTGACCGCCGTCTGCGCGGCCTGCTGGGCCTGCGCGGCGGGCGCACTGAGCGCAATCGCCGCCGCTCCGGCCATCAATGCGGCGATTGTCTTTGCAATCGATCGGAAGCCCGGCCCCACGCTATCGCCAGCCAGGCCCGTCCGTCCCCAAGTCACCAACTCCATGCCCCAACTCCAGATTTTCAGGCTCGTAGCTGGCTGGCCGGTGGCTCGCTCGCATTTTTGATCACATCCGGCGTCTTAAATGTTGACTAATTTACTCCGGTAATGCACTGACTAGTAAACATGATTATTCGAGTCAAGAATTGAATCGGCATTTTGAGAGGCTGCGGCCAAGGTGGCCGTCAGAGGAAAGGACCGACCCGATGAACACGCACAATCCCAACGATTTCCGCTATCGCGTCCGCCGCCCGGAAGACACGCAGATGCATTACGAAAGGCTGCCGCTGGCGGTGAGGACGCTCTCCAGCAACACGCTGTTCCAGGGCGAGCACGAGATCGGCATCGAGCATCACGGCGCGCTTTACCGCCTGAAGATCACCCGCCAGGGCAAGCTGATCCTCAACAAGTGATCGGAACCGGCGGGGTTAGGCCAGCCCATATCAGTCAGCACGGGTGGAAGACATTGCAGGTGGACGAAATGGACCAGCGCGTTAAACCGTTGCCGGAGGAAATCCGGCGGGCGCGAGAAGAAAATTCGAAAATGCGGGAGCGCGATCTCTCGGCGCAACTGGGCATTTCGGAAGCGGAACTGGTCGCGGCGCACTGCGGCTTCGGCACTGTCCGCGTCGAGCCGCGTGTCAACGATCTGCTGACCGGGCTCGAGGCGGTCGGCGAGGTGATGGCGCTGACGCGCAACGAAAGCGCCGTGCACGAGAAGATCGGCGTCTACGACAAGGTCGTCACCGGCAACCATAACGCCATGGTGCTTGGCGAGAACATCGACCTGCGCATCTTCCCGAAGGCCTGGATGCATGGCTTTGCCGTCGAAAAGCGCGACGGCGGCGAGATCCGCCGCAGCCTGCAGTTCTTCGACGCGGCGGGCGAGGCGGTGCACAAGGTGCATCTAAAGCCCGCATCCAATCTCTATGCCTACCAGAAATTGGTGGCGAGCCTCGAATCGTCGAACCAGGAACCGACCGTCGCGATCCTCCCAAGCGCCGCGGAAGGAGAAGATGAAGGGCAGGGCTCGGCTGCCTCGATCGGCGATCTGCGCGACCGCTGGAGCCGGCTTACCGACGTGCATCAGTTCTTCGGCATGCTGAAGACGCTGAAGCTCAGCCGCCGCGAGGCCGTGCGCATGGTGGGCCAGGACTATGCCTGGCTGCTCGATAATGACGCGGTCAGCGCCATGTTCCACCACGCTGCGGCAGGCGAGATGCCGATCATGTGCTTCGTCGGCAATCGCGGCTGCATCCAGATCCATTCCGGCCCGATCAAGTCGGTCAAGCCGATGGGTCCGTGGCTCAACGTGCTCGACGAGACTTTCCATCTGCATCTGAGGACCGACCACATCCACGAGGTCTGGGCGGTGCGCAAGCCGACCAAGGACGGCCATGTAACCTCGCTGGAGGCCTATGACGCCGATGGCGGCATGATCATCCAGTTCTTCGGCAAGCGCCATGAAGGCGAAGGCGAGCGGGAAGACTGGCGTTTTCTGGCCGAGAACCTGCCCCGCATTCCCAATCCGACCGCTGCATGAGGTAGCACCCAATGCGCTTTGCTCTCAGTTTCCGCGCGGCGCTTGCGCCGATGCTCGGCGTCCTGCTTGCCGTCGCCATGCAGCCGGCCACGGCGGATGAAGGCACGACTGTCTTTGCGGACAACTCGCGGATCGCTTCCATAGGCGGCTCGATCACCGAGATCGTCTATGTGCTCGGCGAGGAAGGCCGCCTCGTCGCCCGCGATTCGACCAGCAACTATCCCGAGGCGGCGGCGAAGCTGCCGGATGTCGGCTATATGCGCGCGCTGTCGCCCGAGGGTGTCCTGTCGGTCAATCCGACCGGGATCCTGGCGCTGCAGGGCAGCGGCCCGAAAGAAGCGGTCGACGTGCTGAAGAAGTCGAGCGTGGCTTTCATCGAGGTGCCGGACCGCTACGATCATGAGGGCACCCTCGAAAAGATCCGCGTCGTCGGCAAGGCGCTGGGCGTCGAGGCCAAGGCGGAGAAGCTCGTTGCCGAAACGGACGCGAAGCTGGCGTCGGCCGAAAAGCAGACGGCTGCGATCAAGGATCGCAAGCGCGTGCTGTTCGTGCTGTCGACGCAGGGCGGCAAGATCCTTGCCGCGGGCAGCGACACGGCGGCCGACGGCATCATCAGGCTGGCCGGCGCAGTCAATGCGGTCCAGGGCTTTTCCGGCTACAAGTCGATGACGGACGAGGCGATCGTCAGCGCCAGGCCGGATGTGATCCTGACGATGACGGGCGGCGGACCGACGATCTCGGAAGCGGAGTTGTTCGCCAACCCTGCCGTCGCTTCGACGCCGGCGGGCGTCGACCGCAAGATGATCAGCATGTCGGGCGGCTACCTGCTCGGCTTCGGGCCGCGCACGGCGGATGCCATCCGCGATCTTGCCGTTTCGCTCTACGGCAACCAGGTCCAGGACTGAGCGGCGATGGCCGAACAATCCATTGCCGGCGCGGACTGGGCGATGGCAGCCGATGGCGACCGCTCGGCCCGGGCAAGGTTCGTCATCGCGCTTTTGTGCCTGGCGCTGGCCCTTTCCGTATTCCTGTCGCTGACATCGGGCGCCTCCGACGCCTCCGCAGTCCGCGTCATCCGCGATTGGTTTACGAGCACCGTGCCTGCCGACGCGGCGCTTGCGGCGCGCGACCAGTTGATCGTCTATGACATCCGTATGCCGCGCGTGCTGTTCGGCGTGCTGATCGGCGCGGCGCTCGCCGTTTGCGGCGCAGTGATGCAGGGCCTGTTCCGCAATCCGCTTGCCGATCCCGGGCTGATCGGCGTCTCCGCCGGCTCCAGTCTCGGTGCGGTGGCGATCATCGTGGTCGGCACGACCTGGCTTGCGCCCGTCACGCTTGCGCTGGGCACGCTCGCTTTGCCGCTCGCGGCATTCTTCGGCGGGCTCGCGGTGACATTGCTGCTTTACGCGATCGCTACGCGCCAGGGGCGGACGTCGGTCGCCACCATGCTGCTTGCCGGAATCGCCATCAGCGCTCTTGCCATGGCGCTCACGGGTGTCCTCATCTTCATGGCCGACGACCGGCAGCTGCGCGACCTGACGTTCTGGCAGCTCGGCTCGCTGGCTGGCGCGACATGGCCGAAGATCGGCACCGTGGGGCCGGTGATCGTGCTGGCGCTGTCGGCGATGCCGTTCCTGTCGCGCGGCCTCAACACGCTGGCGCTGGGCGAAGCGACCGCGGGCCATCTCGGCATTGCGGTGCAGCGGCTGAAATACACGGCTGTCGTCGCGGTGTCGGCGGCGGTCGGCGCTTCGGTCGCGGTCAGCGGCGGCATCGGTTTCATCGGCATTGTCGTGCCGCATGTCCTGCGGCTGGCGATCGGTCCGGACAACCGCTATTTGCTGCCGGCCTCGGCCCTGCTCGGCGCATCGCTGCTTCTCATCGCCGACGCGGTCGCCCGCACCATCGTCGCGCCGGCCGAACTGCCGATCGGCATCGTCACCGCGGTCGCCGGCGCGCCGTTCTTCCTGTGGATCCTGCTGCGCAAGCGCGGCGTCGTTGATCTGTGAGTTCGCCATGATCGAAGCGCGCGATATTTCGGTGGCGATCGGCGGCAAGCGCATCGTGTCCCATGTCCACTTCGCGGCGCGGCCCGGCGAGGTGACGGCCATCGTCGGACCGAACGGATCCGGCAAGACGACTTTGCTCAAGGCGCTGACCGGCGAGCTCGCCTATACCGGCACCGTCACCCTCAACGGCCGCGACCTGTCCGTGATGAAGCCGGTCGAGGCGGCCACGCTGCGCGCGGTGCTGCCGCAATCGACGGCGCTGTCCTTCCCGTTCACCGTGCGCGAGATCGTTCGCCTCGGCCTGATCGGCGGGCGCTCCGGCGTGCTGCCCGGCGAGAATGCGCGTTTGCCCGAGCGGGCGCTGGCGCGTGTCGACCTCGGCGGTTTTGCCGGCCGCTTCTACCAGGAGCTTTCCGGCGGCGAGCAGCAGCGCGTGCAGCTTGCCCGCGTGCTGTGCCAGGTCTGGACGCCGGTGCTCGAAGGGCGGCCGCGCTATCTCTTCCTCGACGAGCCGGTCTCCAGCCTCGACATCAAGCACCAGCTCATCATCATGAACATCGCGCGCGATTTCGCCCGGCGCGGCGGCGGCGTGCTGGCGATCCTGCACGACCTCAATTTGACGGCCATGTATGCCGACCGGATTTTCGTGCTGCATGGCGGCCAACTGGCGGCCGCGGGGTCGCCAACGGACGTGCTCAATGACGAGCTGATAGAGAGGGTGTTCGACTGCCGGCTGAAGGTCGGTGCTCTGCCTGCCGCGAACATGCCGTTCGTGTTGCCGCAATCGGCGGCGTAGACTTGGCTGCGAGGACGGTTTTCCGCCTTCGTCATCCACGGGCGGAGCGGGAGCGAAGCGGACGCGCAGACCCGAGGATCCATTCCGTTACATCAACCGAAGAATGCAGCGATCCAGAAAGGAGCGCTGGCGCCAACGCCAGTTCTGCATCGCTGTAGGGCTGAAACGTCACGGATTCTAGGGTCTGCGCTGCGTCGCTGCGCTCCTTGCTCCGCCCTAGAATGACGAAGCCATGGGTGGCGCGCCCCACCCGCGAGGCCATGGGTGGCGCCCATCCGGAGAGTCACGGATGGCGTTGCACCCGGAAAGGTGTGAGGTGGCTCCCCTCGAGAACCAAGCCGCAAGGGCTCAATCACGCTGCCGGGGCGCGTTGCTCCAGGAGGTCGATGCCGAGCAGGCTGCGCACATTCGGGCGCGCGGCGACGAGGTCGGCGATCGTGTAGCGTGAAAGCACGGCGAAGAAGGCGTTGAGCGCCTCGCGCAGCGCCGAATTCAGGGCGCAGCTGTCGACCAGCGGGCATTCGGCTGCGTCGTTCTCGAAGCATTCGGCCATGGCGAAACTCTCTTCGGTGACGCGCACGACATCGAACAGGTTGATCTGTTCCGCCGCTCGGCCGAGCCGCACCCCGCCGTTGCGGCCGCGCACGGTCTCGACCAGGCCGGCCTCGACCAGCGGCTGCAGGATCTTGAACAGGAACAGCTCGGACACCGAATAGGCGGCGGCGATCTCGGGGATGCGGCTCAGCCTTTCAGTGTTAGCGGCGCAGTACATCAGAATGCGCATCGCATAATTGGTCTGGCGCGTGAGCCGCATGGTATCCTCGCGAAACATTAGCTTAAAGCCGAATATGGCCCATAGTTTGGAACAATTCCAGACTGGACCGGTACATAGCTGAATAATCGTGTCAACTTTTTGTGCATGCCGGCGCATATGGTGCTCCCGCGCTTCGAACGAGCGTTTTGCCGGCGCAGCCACTAGATAGAAGCGGGTGCAAACAGGAAACGCCTTTCCATGTCACGGACAGCTTCGGCCCTCGCGCCGGTTCGATTCGACGCCGATGCCAAGGCGAAGCTCTCGGCGTTGCGGCGGACCAAGTTCGTCGCCGCCGCGGCGCTCGCGCTGTGCATCCTCGTCTTTGCGCTCGCCAAGTCCTTCGAGGGCGGCCATCCCTGGCTCGGCTTCGTCGCGGCTTTCGCCGAGGCGGCGACCATTGGCGGCCTCGCCGACTGGTATGCCGTGGTGGCGCTGTTCCGGCGGCCGCTCGGGCTGCCGATCCCGCACACGGCCATCATTCCGGAGAACCAGCACCGGATCGCCGACAATCTCGGCCGCTTCATCGAGGCCAATTTCCTGGCGCCGGAGCCGGTGCGCGAGAAGCTCGCCGAAGTCGATTTCGCCGCTTTGGTCGCCGACTGGCTGGCCGACGCCGAACGCGCCTCCGATCTGTCGCGATTCGTCGTACGGCTGGTGCCGCAGACATTGACGGCGGTGGAACAATCAGGCCTCCGTGACTTCGTCACCAGCCGCATGCTGGAGCAGATCGAGAAGGTGCCGCTGGCGCCGCTCGCGGCCGATCTTTTGTCAGCGCTGACCGACGATCGCCGCCACCAAAAGCTGTTCGACGAATTCATCCGGGTCGTCGGGCGTTTCCTCAACGACGAGCAGGCGCTGGCGACGATGCGCGAAAAGATCCGCGAGGAACTGCCGTCGCTGTTCAACCTGTTTCGCGCCGATGCCTATCTCTTGAAGAAGATCGTCGCGTCGGCGGGTTCGCTGCTCGATGAGGTGCGGGCCGATCCAGATCATCCCATGCGCGCCGAATTCGACCGCTTTGCGCTCGCCTTCATCGAGCGGCTCAGGACCTCGAAGCAATATGCAAGGCGCGCCGAGAAGCTGAAGCGCGATTTCCTCGGACGTCCGGAGGTGCGGGCGCTGGCCGGCGATGCATGGACAAGCCTGCGCCTGTTCATCGAGCAGGACGTCAATGCGCCGAATTCGACGATCCGCGAGCACCTCGCCAACATGTTCGTCGAGGTCGGCAGGCATCTGGCCGACGACGCCCAGATCAGGGCCGATATGAACCAGGGTTTTGTCGTGGCGCTGGCTTCGTTCGTCGAGAGCCAGAAGAGCGGGGTGTCGACATTCATCGCCGATCAGGTCAAGCGCTGGGACCTGGCGCAACTGACGCGGCTGATCGAGCTGAACATCGGCAGGGACCTGCAATATATCCGCTTCAACGGCATGATCGTCGGCGGGCTTGCCGGGCTGGCGCTCCATACGGCGGAGCAGCTGTTCCTCGTCAATTGACGCCGGCCCAAGGAGCACTATTCTCCTTCAAGGGCGCCGCATCGCGGCCGGCAGGGAGGCAGGGCATGGCAAGACAACCGGAATCGGACTCGTTCCTCGACATGTTCAGCAGGTTCGGCCGCGACCTCAAGCTGCCGAATGTCGACGTCCAGGCGATCCTCGACCATCACCGCAAGAACCTCGAAGCCCTGGAAAAATCGGCGAGGGCAAGCGCGGCCGGCGCATCCTCGGTGCTGGCGAGGCAGCATGAGATGGTCCAGAATGCCATGCATGAGATCACGCGGATGGCGCAGAACTATCAGACGCCCGGCAACCCGCAGGACCTGATGAGCAAGCAGGCGGAGTTTGCCCGCAGGTCATTCGAGACGACGCTGAAGAATGCCAGCGAATTGGCCGACCTTGTGCGCAAATCCAGCACCGAATCGGTCGAGATCCTGCGCGACCGGATCCGGGATGCGATGGCGGAAATCCGCGCCGGTTACGAAAAGAAATAGGCTACCTGGCGATTTCGGACCCATCACCGACGATACTCGATGCAACCGGCGCAGGCGTCCGAGCGTTCTCGGCCTGCCCAAAGCATCAACTCTACCGGCGAAAATCGCGGGGCGGCGAATTGACAGAGGCCGCCGCTTCATGGTCGGGAGACAGGCAAGAGTGATGGGAAAGCCGGAATGACGGAAACACGGCCGAGAACGCCGCCGACCTTCGAACAGTTGCGCACGATGTCCGGGCAGGAGCTCGGCGTGTCGGACTGGACGACGGTCGACCAGCAGCGCATCGACCAGTTCGCCGAATGCACGGGCGACCACCAGTGGATCCATGTCGATCCGGAAAGGGCGAAACGGCAGAGCCCGTTCCGCACCACTATCGCGCATGGCTATCTGACCTTGTCGATCATCGGCGCGCTGGCGCTGGAGATGGGCATCGTGCCGGAAAACACCCAGGCCGCCTTCAACTACGGCTTCGACAAGGTGCGCTTCCTGGCGCCGGTCAAGGCCGGCGCGCGCATCAGGCTGCGCACCACGCTGCTTTCGATGGAGGACCGCGGTCCCGGCCAGTATCTGATGAAGGCGGCCAACACCGTCGAGATCGAAGGCGAGCAGAAGCCGGCGCTGACCGCCGAGACGCTGGTGATGATGTATGAGCGCCGCAAGCGGGCAGGGGCCTAGGGCCTGCTGAGACCCAGCGTAGACTATGCGGCCGTGTGACGAGACGCGGCTATCGTCTTTTCGAGCACCCTGAAGATACGCTCGTCGGCGCACTGGGCGACGTTGAAGCGCATGAAGCGGCCGGCGGTGTGCGACAGGCTGAAGGCGTTGCCCGGCGCCAGCACGACATTGTCCGAAAGCGCATGACGGGCAACGTCGGCGGCGTCGATGCCGTCGGGCAGGCGGCACCAGAGGAACATGCCGGCCGGCTGGTCGATCCAGGGCACGATGCCCATCGCCTTCAGCCTGCCGGCGGTCTCGGCCATGGCGCGCGACAGGCGCGTGCGCAATTGCTCGACATGTTTGCGGTAGCTGCCGTCCTTCAGCAGGGTCAGCACCAGCTCGGCGGACAGCCGCGCACTGCCGAAAGTCGTGGCGATCTTGAGATCGGTGAGCCCCTCCATCCAGTCGGCAGGTGCCGCGATGAAACCGCAGCGCACCGAGGCCGACAGCGTCTTGGAGAATGAACCGATCTGGACGACGCGCTGCAGCCCGTCGAAGGCCGCGAGCCTTGGGGCGCGGCTGTGTTCGAAGTCGGCGAAGATATCGTCCTCGACAATGGTGAGGTCCGCCTGGTCGGCGAGCTTCAGGAGCCGATGCGCGGTGACCGGCGACAGGATCGCGCCGGTCGGGTTGTGGATGCCGGAATTGGTGATGTAGAGGCGCGGCCGGTGCTCGGCGAGCGCCGCGGCGAATAGCTCGATGTCCGGTCCCGACGGCGTATAGGGCACGCCAACAACCTTGGCTTGATGGGCGCGCAGCAGGGCGTGGAAGTTGAAATAGCAGGGATCGTCGACCAGGACCGCGTCGCCCGGCTCGATCAGGAAGCGGCACAGAAGGTCAATCGCCTGAGTGCCGCAGTCGGTCAGCATGATCTGGTCAGGCGAGACTTCGACGCCATGCTCGGCCATGCGCCTTGCCAGCAATTGGCGCAGCGGCGGCAGGCCGAGCGGCGTGCCGTAATCGGCAAGCGTTACGTCGTCGGCGCGGGCGGCGGTGCGCAGCGCCCGGCGCAAGGCGGCCTGCGGCATCCAGGACGCCGGCAGCCAGCCGCAGCCGGGTTTCAGCATCTCCTCGCCCGCCTCCAGCGATTGCCGCGAGACCCAGAGCGGATCGACGGCGCGGTCAAGCCGAGGGCCGATCTCGCCTAGTGACAATGGCGCGAGCTGGCCGGCGGCGTAGAAGCCGGAGCCAGGCCGCGAACGGATCGTGCCTTCCGCCGCGAGGCGCTCATAGGCTTCGACCACGGTCGATTTCGAAACCTGCATGGATCTGGCCATGGCCCGTATCGACGGCAGGCGGGCTCCGGGCGTCAGCATGCGCGCCGCGATCCGCTGGCGGATTGCCGTCATGACGGTTTCGACGAGGGTGGCGCCACTGGCATTTGGGTCGGACGCGTCCATCTGTACTTCCCTGCGGACCATTACAGTTTTGTCGAATTGTACCTCATTGTCTCTGGTGATGCCATGGCTTGTCCCGGTACGGGAGCACAAACGGAGCGGATGATGGAAAAGAGTTTTGACGGCTGGCTCAGCGGCTTCATCGGTGTGCTGATCTTCAGCGGGTCGCTGCCGGCGACGCGGGTGGCGGTGATGGATTTCGACCCGACCTTCCTGACGGCGGCCCGGGCGGCGATTGCCGGTCTGCTCGGGATTGCGATGCTGCTGCTGTTTCGCGAGAAGCGTCCGGAGCGCAGCGACCTGATCTCGCTCGTCGTCGTCGCGCTGGGCGTCGTGGTCGGCTTCCCGTTGCTGACGGCGCTGGCGCTGAAACATGTCACCTCGGCGCATTCCATCATCTTTGTCGGCCTGCTGCCGCTGGCGACTGCTATCTTCGGCGTGCTGCGCGGCGGCGACCGTCCGCGCCCGGCCTTCTGGCTGTTCTCGTGCCTGGGCAGCGCTTTGGTCGCAGGCTTTGCCCTGGCGCAAGGCGTCACCGCGTCGCCGGTCGGCGACGGCCTGATGCTGGGCGCCATCATCGTCTGCGGGCTGGGCTACGCTGAGGGGGCCAAGCTGTCGCGCAAGCTCGGCGGCTGGCAGGTGATCTGCTGGGCCTTGGCGCTGTCGCTGCCGGTTATGCTGGCGTTGAGCTTCGCGACGCTGCCGCCATCCTTCGCCGCCATCGGTTCGGGCGCGTGGATCGGCCTCGCCTATGTCTCGCTTTTCAGCATGCTGATCGGCTTCATCTTCTGGTATCGCGGCCTGGCGCAAGGCGGCATCGCCGTCGTGGGGCAGCTGCAGCTGCTGCAGCCCTTCTTCGGCCTGGCGCTGGCGGCGAGCCTGCTGCACGAAAAGGTCAGCCCGATGATGATGGTCGTGACGCTGGGTGTCGTGGCCTGCGTGTTCGGGGCGAAGAAGTTCGCGCGGTAGGGGTGGCTTCCCGTAATCGCGCTCGGTTTTGCCGGGTGCGCATAGGCGCGCTGCACAGGGATTTTGACCGATCGGCTCTGTTTGCGTTGGCAGGTGGCATGCGTTGGAGATTGGCCGAAACGCCCATCGCGATCGTCATTCCAGGGCGGAGCAGGAGCGAAGCTCCGTCGC
>NZ_VFWS01000370.1:0-1450 GCF_006443065.1 Mesorhizobium sp. B1-1-5
TCACCGACACCGACGGCGCCTGCCGGCTGCTGGCGGGCGAGAGCGTCGCCGTCTGGCAGGTCGAGGGCTCGGTGCCGCTGCGCTTCAGCTTTGAAAACGCGGCCAGGCTATACAGCGAGCTTTGAGGCAATGCCTTCCGAAACCGTGGGCAGCACTGAAATGACCGGTCGCAGCAAATACGCGACGCGGCTCGACCCTGCGCTGTGGGCCTATATAGACGGCATCAACGCCTGGTATCCGCCCGAGACGATCGACCTGCCGATCGCCAAGCAGCGTGCGATCTATGACAGGATGTGCCGGGCGCTTCGCCAGCCCTATCCGCCGGGGGTGACGGCGAGCGACGACCTCATCGCCGCCCCCGGCCGGAACATCGCGGTGCGGCACTACGGGATGGCAGGCACGGCCGCGCGGGCCACGGTGCTTTATTACCATGGCGGCGGCTTCATCCTGGGCGGGCTCGACAGCCATGACGACATCTGCGCCGAGATCTGCGCCGGCACCGGCTTTGCCGTGCTCTCGGTCGACTATCGGCTGGCGCCCGAACATCTCCACCCCGCCGCCTTCGACGACGCTCTGGCCGCCTTCGAATGGGCGGCGGCTAGAGCGAACGGGCCACTGCTGCTGTCCGGCGAGAGCGCCGGCGGCAATCTGGCGGCGGCGGTCAGTCACGCGACGCGCGCTCGCGCGAAGAGGCCGACCGGCCAGGTGCTGATCTATCCCGGCCTCGGCGGCGACGAGACTGCCCGCTCCTACATCGAGCATGCCGAGGCGCCGCTTCTGTCGACCGGCGACGTCGCTTTCTACCGCCACGTCCGCTCGGCCAAGAGACAGGCGCCGGACGATCCGACCTTCTCGCCGCTGCGCGCCGCCGACTTCTCCGGCCTGCCGCCCACCATTGTCGTTACCGCCGAGTGCGATCCGCTGTCGTCGGACGGCGAGGCCTATCGCGACCGCATCGTGGCGGGCGGCGGGCGGGCCACTTGGTTCGAGGAAAAAGGGCTTGTGCACGGCTATCTCAGGGCGAGGCACACGGTCGGCCGCGCCCGCGCCAGCTTTACCCGCATCGTCGAGGCGGTGTCGGCGCTCGGCAAAAGCGAGTGGATCTGGTGAGGGCCTCCTCGCATGACAATCGACAGAAGATGATCAACCCAGCGACTGCCAAGCCGTTCGGCGCTCAGCCTACCGAACGAGCCGCCGCCCGGCCGGCGCTGCGGCCGGAGAAGATACAGCCGCCCAGGAACGTGCCTTCGAGCGCCGCATAGCCATGCACGCCGCCGCCGCCGAAACCGGCGGCTTCGCCGACCGCATAGAGGCCCTGAACCGGCTCGCCATCGCTCCCCAGCACGCGGCTTTCGAGATCGGTCTGCAGGCCACCCAGCGTCTTGCGGGTCAGGATGTTGAGGCGAACCGCGATCAGCGGGCCGTTCGCCGGATCGAGCATCTTGTGCGG
>NZ_VFWS01000371.1:0-1448 GCF_006443065.1 Mesorhizobium sp. B1-1-5
GGCAAGGCAGCCGCCGCGAGCTTGCCCAGCGTCGAGAAAGCCTCGATGCACGGATCGATCAACGCCACCGAGCTTGGCGTGCAACCCGGCACCTTTGCCGATCAGAGCAAGGCTTTCGCCAAGCTGCTGCGCGAGGCCAGCGATCGCGACATGCCGGTTTTCCTGCAGCCCGGCACCTATGTCGTGTCCAACCTGACGCTGCCCGGCCGGGTGCGCCTTACCGGCGTGCCTGGCGCAACGCGCATCGTCTATGGTGGCGACGGCCACCTGTTCATGGCCGAACAAGCCGATCACATCGAGCTCAGCGGCCTGGTCCTCGACGGCTCAAACCGCTCGATGGGCGACTACGCGCAAGGACTGCTCGATCTGCGCCGCGTGGCGCATCTCATCGTCGATAATTGCCAGATAACCGGCAGCGGCAAGAACGGGCTGGCGCTCGAGCACGCGGCGGGCCGGGTCGAGCGCACGGAAATATCCGGAGCGGCGGACGCCGGCATCTATTCGGTCGAGGCCGCAGGGCTGGCGATCACAGGCAACACCGTCTCCGACTGCGCCAATGGCGGCATCCTCGTGCACCGCTGGCAGGCGGCGGAGGACGGCACTATCGTCACCGGCAACCGGGTCGAACGCATCGCGGCGCGCGGCGGCGGCACTGGCCAGAACGGCAATGGCATCAATGCCTTCCGCGCCGCCAACGTGATCGTCTCCGGCAACATCGTTTCGGACTGCGCATTCTCCGCCATCCGCGCCAACAGCGCCAGCAATCTGCAAGTATCGAGCAACACTTGCATGCGTTCCGGCGAAACGGCGGTCTATTCCGAATTCTCGTTCGAGGGCGCCGTTATCAGCAACAACATCGTCGATGGTGCCGCCAACGGCATCTCGATCGTCAATTTCAACGAAGGCGGACGCATGGGTGTTTGCTCGGGCAACATCGTGCGCAACCTGTCGACATCAGGCCCCTACCCCGCCGACCCGCCGGGATTCGGCGTCGGCATCGGCGTCGAGGCCGACACCACCGTGTCCAACAACGTCATCGAGAACGTGCCGCTCTACGGCATGTCGATCGGCTGGGGACCGTATCTGCGCAACGTCGTGGCCACCGGCAACATCATCCGCAAAGCGGGCACCGGCATCGTCGTCAGCGTGGTCGACGGTGCCGGAACCGCCATCATCTCCGACAATGTCATCGACGGCGCACGCAATGGCGCCATTGTCGGGCAGCGCTGGGCCGATCCGGCCACGGGCGATCTCGCCGCGTCAGCCGATACCGGCTTTCCGCATCTGACCGTCGAGCGCAATCACGTCAGTTGAGAAACGTCTGTCTCAGGCCAGTGCCGCCGTCGGCCTGAGCGCACCGACCGTGGCGCCTATCCGGCTTTCGATGGGTGCATTCGCCATTTCGAGCAGCTTCGCCGCCAAAACCTCGTCCGCGCGCAGCAGTCGGG
>NZ_VFWS01000372.1:0-1445 GCF_006443065.1 Mesorhizobium sp. B1-1-5
GTCCTCGATCACCTGCGAGACATTGCAGACCTTCTTGCGCGCCTTGAGGTTCTCGTCGCAGATCAGCGTCCAGTTCTCGAACGGGCGCGTGGTGCGCTGGTATTGGCCCAGTTTCACCTCCGGCGGCACCACCACGTCGGACGGTTTGATCCTGTAGGGCGCGGTCGCTTGCGCGGCGGCCAAGGACAGGCCGCCGGCAAGCGCCAGGCAGGTCAGGAGGAAAAGCCGGGCATGACGGCTGGTTGCCCCGTTCATTCCCGCCTCAGTTCAACGTGAAGCTCAGGCCGGCGCCGACACCGACATTTCCGCCCGCCGCCGTGCCCGAGACGTTGCCGCGGATACGGCCGTCCTCGCTGGTGTAGCCCGCGCCGAAGGCAAAGGCGCTGGCGTCCCGCCAGAAGCCGCCGCCCGCCGCGACGCTCAGCTTTCCGGGACGGTCGTCGTAGCGCAGCGAGGCTGCGGCGAGGCCGATTGCCGCCGCTTGCCGGGCTTCGTCGCGGATGCCGCTGATGTCCGAATTCAGCTGGCCGAGTTTCTGGTCGGTATAGTCGTTGGCCTGTTGCAGGGTCGTGGCCGCCACCTTGTCAGTATAGCTGTTGGATGTGCTGATGGCGGTGTCCAGGCCTTTGGTCAGCTGGTTGACATTGACCGCGTCGGTGCCGGCGACGCCAGGTCCGACATTGGAGATGACGACCGGCGCGTTGACGTCGCCGCCTTGCAGCGTGATGGTGTTCGTCTTGGCGCCGCCCTGCGTGTCATACGTCACCGCATTCTGGTTGAGATTTCCGACGCCGGTTTGCAGGGCCTCGATCGCCTGGTTGGAGGCGAAGAGCTGCGAACCGTTGATCGCGTCGGTGCTGTCGGCGGCGATCCGTCCGGCTGCGACATTGGTGATCGTCCTCTCCGCGCCGGCATCGCCGACGCTGACTGTTCCGGTCGGCGTGGTGCCGGCAAAGGCGTAGGTCTTGCCGTTGATGACGGTGCTGGAGGTGCCGACGGCGGTCTGCGTCACCGAGCCGGAGCCGAGCGCCACATCGTTGGCGTTGTTGGCCTGCGCGCCCTGGCCGAGCGCGACCGCGCCCGCCCCGGTAGCCGTCGAGCCATGGCCGGCGGCCAGGCTGTCGTTGCCGCTCGCCACGCTTTCGGGTCCGATCGCCACGGCGTCGGTGCCGCCGGCGATACTGTCGGCCAGCGACGAATTGGCGTGGAAGTACTTGATGCCGCCGCCATTGCTGATGGTGGTCAAGGCATTGTCGACCGCCGTGAGCCCGTCATAGACGGTCGTGTAGGTGTTGCCCTGGACGGTGTAGGTCGGCCCGGTGATCGAGCCGTCGGGGTTGAGCGTGGTGGTGCCGCCGAACAGGTTGGTCACGTTTTGCGACACGCCGCGCAGCTGCGAGACGGTGACGCCGTCGGTGTCGGCCGAGCCCGCCGCGACATTGGTG
>NZ_VFWS01000373.1:0-1442 GCF_006443065.1 Mesorhizobium sp. B1-1-5
GCGCTGTTTTTGCTGGCGCCGTGATCGGTACAAGCTTGCCGGTCTCGTCCAGTGCGGCCATCCCGGCCGGCACGAAAAGGGTGTCGGCGCCGTCAACGGCGTCCATCTCATCCCATCCGCGGACGTCGTTCTGCGTCACCCAGCCAGCATTGTTGGGGCCGCCTAGCGCGATTTGGTTGTATTTTGCCTTCGCTTCGACGCTTGGGCTCAAGAAATCCGAGTCGACGAACCCGGTGTAAAAGCCTTGGTGTCGGTGGTTTTTGGTGAGTAGGTGCAGATCCCCAGAACCGCCGAAGCGACGGTGGATCGGTCGGACGCAATGGACGAGGTGGGCGAGAAACATCTGTTCAGCTGAGGCAAAGGTGGCGTTTTTGTCGCCGGAAAAACCGATCATGATCGGCATCACCCGCAGAACTTCGCAGATTCGCTCCACCTGGAACTTTCTGGTCTCGATGTGCTGACTGTCGACGACGGTCATCTGCATCGGAAGAAACTTGGCGTTCCGATCGACCACCATCATCCGGCCGGTGTTGTTGGCACCACCAAAGTTCCGACGAACCCAGGCGGCGAGGCGGATCAATCCGGCCTCGTTCATGGCACCTTCGACCGACAGCATGCCGCTGGGCCTCACCCCATTGCGATGGAACGCGGCGTGGCTCTCCTCGGTTGCCAGCGCTAGGCCGACTGCCTCCGCGGCGAGACGGACGATGTCAAGCCCATCGATCGTGTCCCAGGATGGTCCTTTCACCTCCCAAATCTGGTCGCCAGTCACGGTTTCCGTGGTGCCGTCGAGGCCGTGAAGCGTATACACGCGTGAGTAGTCGCTATTGGTGCGCTTGGTGACACGGCTCGGATCGAGGAGGATCATCTCCACGATCTCGCCGCGTACGACGTTCTTGAAGGCGTAGGAGCGACCAACGAGATCGACGTGGAAACTCTGCGTTTCCCGGAACTCGAGGCTTGTCATCCATTCGTTAGGCGCCGTCGCCAGCAGATCATACAGCGGATGGTCGCGAGCCTCACGGCGGCCCACCACTACGCGCCCGTTTTTTGTCTTTTCGGTGCGCTGGTAGAGTTTCCATGGCACCGTGGCGTGGCCATCAGCACGAACCCGGCAGCACGCCAGGACCGTCGTGTTCGCCAGCGAGGACTTCCAGTTTACCGAGACACCGGATTTCGATGACCGGTAGCCACCGAAGAAATCCGCCCACATCTCGTCGACCAAGCCATATCGACTTCCGCCCTGGTCCTTTCGCTCCCCGCCGGCGAGGGCCCCGAAGAGACCGCGCATCATGCGTTATCCTGCGGCCGCGGCGATGCACGGCGCGCCAGCACTAGAGCGGCACCGGTCAACATGATGCCGCCGGCGATGAAGGCGGCGGGAGCGTAGATCTGCCAGATCCCGTACACGATCGATCCGGCGCCAGCGATGCCGACGAGAT
>NZ_VFWS01000374.1:0-1435 GCF_006443065.1 Mesorhizobium sp. B1-1-5
GTCCGGGCGCGGCGGCGCCGCACTTGCCACGTCGGCGATCGGCTCCTTCGTCGCCGGCACGCTCGGCACGCTGGGCGTTGCCTACCTGGCGCCTATCGTGGTCAGGTTCGCGCTGGCCTTCGGCCCGGCCGAATATTTCTCGCTGATGGTGCTGGCCTTCATCACGGTTTCGGCGGTGCTCGGCTCGTCCTCGGTGCGCGGCTTGACCAGCCTGTTCGCCGGCTTTGTTATCGGCATGATCGGGGTCGACCTGCAGACCGGCCAGCCGCGCTTCACCTTCGGCATGACCGAACTGCTCGACGGCGTCGACGTCATCATCGCCGCCGTCGGCCTGTTCGCCGTCGGCGAGACGCTCTACATGGCCTCGCGCCGTTATGCCGGCAAGGACGAGATCGTGCCGCTGAAGGGCTCGCTCTACATGACGGCGGCCGAATGGGGGCGCTCGTGGAAGCCCTGGTTGCGCGGCGCCGCGATAGGCTTCCCGATCGGCGCCATGCCGGCCGGCGGCGCCGAGATCCCGACCTTCCTGTCCTATGCCATCGAAAAGAAGCTTTCGAAGCACAAGCAGGAATTCGGCACGGTTGGCGCCATCGAGGGCGTAGCCGGTCCGGAGGCCGCCAACAATGCCTCGGCCGCCGGCGTGCTGGTGCCGATGCTGACGCTCGGCCTGCCGACCTCGGCGACGGCGGCAATCATGCTTTCGGCCTTCCAGAGCTACGGCATCAATCCAGGCCCGCTGCTTCTGACGACACAAGGCAATCTGGTCTGGGGACTGATCGCCAGCCTGTTCATCGCCAATGTCATTCTCGTCATCCTCAATCTGCCGCTGATCGGGCTTTGGGTGCGGCTGCTGAAGATCCCGGCGCCGCAACTCTATGCCGGCATCCTGGTTTTCGCCACCGTCGGCACCTACGGCATTTCGCAGTCGCCGATCGACCTCGCCATCCTCTATCTCCTGGGTGCTGCCGGCTTCCTGATGCGGCGCTTCGATTTCCCGACCGCGCCCGTCATCATCGGCATGATCCTGGGACCGCTCGCCGAAACCCAGTTCCGCCGCGCCATGACGATCTCGAACGGCGACTGGTCGGTGTTCTACAAGCACCCGCTGTCGCTGACCCTGCTGACGCTGGCCTTCATCGGCCTGGTCGGGCCGCATATCTGGGCCTACATCGAACGCCGCCGATTGCGGGGGCCGGAGCATGTGCCGGGCGATGCCTGATCGATTTGAAGTGACATGACAGACCTGCTTTCCGGCATTCGCGTGCTCGACCTGACCAACGTCCTGGCCGGGCCCTATTGCGCCTACCAGCTGGCGCTGCTCGGCGCCGACGTCATCAAGGTCGAGGCGCCGCAAGGCGGCGACCTGGCGCGACAGCTCGGCGGTTCGCCGGAACTCAACCAGGCCGGCATGGGAGCTTCGTTCCTGGCTCAGAAT